>JBFYQI010000432.1:0-9152 GCA_041302875.1 Ignavibacteria bacterium | reverse complement strand
AAGATGCCCGAGCCGATCATCGAGCCGATGACGATCATCGTCGAGTCGAGGAGTCCGAGTGCACGATGGAATTCGCCGCGAGGGGAGGTGTCGCTCATTGCACAATCCTGCGAGAAGGTGGGGAGGTGTTGAACGAATCCATTTCGCGCTTTTTCTTTGAAGAAGCAAGGGGGGGACGGCGAATCAGACGGGTGGAGTCAGCGTCAACTCCACCCAGGGAGAGGGGGAATCAGGGGATGATTATTGATTCATCGCGCAGCGAACGCCGCGGGTGAAGTAGCGGGCCGTTGGAACGTGGACGCTCCGGACACTCACGCGGCAATCTGTTGCGGCGTCGATGATCGAGCCGCCGCGCAGGATGCGTGATGTGCCGCTTGAGGTGCCGAGCGGGTTGGAGAGACTCGCAGAGCCATACGCGCCGTACCAATCCCAGCACCATTCCCATGCATTACCGCTCATGTCGTACAGTCCAAGCTCGTTTGGAGCAAGCGATCCGACGGCATGAGTAGCGTTCTGTGAATTGCTCGTATACCATGCGATCCGGCTCAGCGTGTCGCTGCCGGCGTACGGATAGCTGTGTGTCAGGTTGCCCCCGCGAGCGGCGAATTCCCATTCCGCCTCTGTTGCCAACCGATATCCGTTTGCCGAGCGTTTGACCCCGTCATGGGGGATATCGATATTTCCTGACCGATATACGACGGATTGCTCTGTGTTCGTGTGATACACAGGCGCCAGCCCCTCCATCTCCGAGCGAGCGTTACACCATTTGATCACGTCGTACCAGTTCACATCGGTCACCGGATGAGTCCCCGTTCCCCCGTACCCGCTGCTCCCGGCGGGAAGGTCGGAGTAGCCGTGGGCGAGGCCCCAGGTGCGCACAGAGGTCCACCGATCATAGGTGACCTCATAGCGCTCCAACTGATAACTCGAGAGCGTGACGGTGTGGATCGGTTGTTCGTAGACATTCGCGTTGCTTCCCATGGGGAACGATCCCCCCGTGACGGTGACCATGTCGTTCAGAAGGACCGCCGCGGGCTTGGTCGTGAAACGCCACACCGGACCTACCACCGTGTCGTTTGCAGACCGTCGAACGACGACCCGCCAGTAATAGGTGGCGGAGTCCAGCAGGGATGCGACCGATTCGGATGCGGTGGCTTGGTTCGACGCATACTGCTGTGTCGGGGGATTTGTGCTTCCGAAGTACACGTCGTACGTCACTGTTCCCGCGAAGGAGGCGGGGATGTACCAGGAAAGGTCCACATCATTGGAGACGCGGGATGCCCCGTCCGCTGGAATGGGATTAGAGGGAGCGACCAACGGATTGTCGGCGATGGGCTCAGAGGGGTTCTCTTCGGTGCATCCGGCGAAGATGAATGCGAAGGCGAGCAGGGAAGCGGTCACGAACGATTTCATGTTGATCTCCGGCGATGGTTCAAGTGATTCGTTCTTCCGTAACCTACAGCCTCCTCGCAAGAAATGCAAAAGCAGTTGCTTCAAGGAATGACCGACATCACGCGGCGGGGATGATGGGGGGCACATCGGGGCTGGACCTACGTTTGATTGCTAGCGACTGAAGTCCTCCATTCTAGCCCCTCGCCGCGGGAATTCACTCAACAGCGGTATGCCCCGGCGTCCCCGGGCTGAAGGGCGCCGGGGACACCGAATCTGATCATTTCGCCTTCGTCACAACAAATTCGCCGTAATCATCACCGCATTCGATCCCCTTCGTTTGCTTGCAGGTGAACGTGTGTACGCCGGTTTTGCCGGTGGGATCATAGGCGCCGCCGTAGGCAAGGTCCATGAACGCCGCGCAAATGCCGCGCAGCATGTAGGCGCTTTTCTTCGGGGAGTTGCCGTAGGAAACCACGTTCGATTCATAATAATCATAGGCTCGGACCGTGATCGCCTTTCCCGGCACGAGTTCTATGATCTCTGTGTTGGCCCAACCGAATGCACCGAGAACCGCGAACGCGCCGGCGAGTACATCTTCCGGAGCCTTTTCGATCATCGGCTTGACCACGGCATTCCACTCATCCGACGTCATGATTCCGTATCCGGTGTGATAGCCGCATTCATGAGCGGCGTTGATCAGCAGTCCTTCAATCGCCTCAAGAATGTCCGGCGTCGCTTTGGACGTCAACCGGTCGGCGAAACTGTTCCAGAATTTCGCGGGAAGCTGATTCACAAGAACGTTGAATCCTTCGATCAAGCCATTCTTGTCACCCTTGACTTCGATCTTCGAGAGATCGGCAACGATTTTCTTCTTGTCAATAGCCATAATGCTCTTCTCCGTTCCTGTTAGTGGCGCACAACGCTGAATTGAGAGTAGGGGGAACCCATGACGATGCTGCTTGTTTCAATCGCATTGAAGCTTCCCGCCGGCTTGCCGGTGATGACGGCGAACATCGCGGCGATGAATCCCCCGCCGATATAGTTCACCGCGGCCGTGTGTTGGCCCCACTTCTTCAGCCATCCCGCATCCACGTGCGAGCTGTTCAGCCTCACGACGCCCGAGTCGTCACCGAGCGACACGACTTCCATTGTTCCGAGTCCGACCGCTGCGTAGTAATCGCATGCGAGCTCGATCTTAGTCGTCAGGGCCGTGATGTTCTGCTGCTTCAAGTATGCGGCCAATTCCCCGTAGAACGTCTCTTCGGCCGTCGCTGCGAGCAATCGCGTCTCGTTGGCATCGAGCGCGAGCTGAGTATACAGAGTGGTATAGTGATGGCAATGAAGGACCGTCAGACTTCCGTTGAGATAGTGTTGCTTTTTCACAGCGTCATAGCTGTGATCGAGCAGCAATTGCGTCTTTCTGAATTCACTCATCGTGTTATCCTTTCGGTTATTTGTTCTCTTGGGAAATGGATTTCAACGCTTCCTCAAATTTGCTCACGTTCTCCGGTGAATCCGGTTCGGTCGCGGCCTTTTCAGAAGAGATGCGAGTTATGACCGCCATTCGCATTCGCGCCTTCATCCCTCCGAGTTTGTCTGCCTTGCTGTAATAGTCGAGAAGTTTCGCACCCATACTGTCATCTCCTTATCTTGGTGATATGTGTGATCCCGCATCCTTTCTCTCAATGTGGTACGGCTCCTATGTCGAATCCGATTCTTCACCTCCTTTGAACGCCAGCACCACGCCCAGAAAATGGGACACCGTTTCTTCGATCGGCGGCATTGCGATCATGCGAATGACGGAGTTGCCTTCAATCCCTTTCAGCAAATACTTCCCATCCACATGAAGCTTGAAAAACGGACGCGCAAAATCCGGGAAATACTGCATTTCGCCGAAAGGCGTGAGATACTCGATGAATTGCGGTGAAACGGATGAGTTGAGATGGACGTTCTTGATCCATGATCCATCAAAACAACTCTCGACATCGTCAATCGCAATGATGGTCATCGCCGCCTCCCTGCACTTCGGCTGATTGCAGACACAGCGCCGATAAGGACATCCGATTCTTCCTGACGGGTGAAGTAGGATGGGCTGATGCGAAGGCATCCGTTGGAGGACGAACCGATGAAACGATGAATCAACGGAGCGCAATGTAATCCGGAGCGGGTGACGATACCCTTCGACTCACTCAACAGAAACGCCACATCGTCCGGATCGTACCCGTCGATATTCATGGCGATGATGGATGCATCCATGGAAGAGGATCCTTTTCCGTTCCCATAGATCACCACATGATCCAATTCGGAAAGGGCGGCAACGATGTGCTGCGCAATGCCGTGTTCATGCGCACGGATTGACTCAACGCCGATGGAAAGGACAAACTCAACACCGGCACGCAAAGCGGTGATGCCGATGTAGTTGGGGGTGCCTGCTTCATAGTACAATGGCATGACCTTCGGCTGAACCGAAGACTCGCTCCATTGTCCGGTTCCTCCAACTTTCAGCGGTTTAAGCGCAAAGGGATCTCTCAGATAGAGGCCGCCCGTACCGGAAACGCCGAACAATGATTTATGGCCTGCAAACGCCACGGCATCGGCACCTACCGCGGCGACATCGATCGGCACTCGTCCCGCGGATTGCGAAGCATCAACCAGGAAAAAGGCGTTTGCCTCTCGTGCTGCTCCGGCAATGGCTTCCAGATCGACCACCGCTCCCGTCACGTTTGAACAATGATTGACGGCGATCAATGATGTATTCGTTCGTAGCGCTTTTCTGACAAGGTCCGGGTCAATATTCCCCGATCCGTCACAATCAACGATGGAGAGGGCAATTGCTCCATCGGATTCCAGTCTCCGAAGCGGACGCAGAACAGAATTGTGTTCGATCGCGGTGGTGATGACGTGGGTCCCCTGAAGCGAGAGTCCGCGAATGGCGAGATTCAGAGATTCCGTTGCACCCGATGTCAGGATAATCTGATCGGGGCGTGAAGCCGAGAACAGATTCGCCAGCAGTTCGCGGCATCGATCAACGATCGCACTCCCGTTGTTGTCGCCAACACTCCTCGCCGATGCAGACGGTGCTTCCCGCATGGCCCTCGCGACCGCATCGAGAACAGAGGCAGGTTTGGGAAAACTTGTGGCAGCGTTGTTCAGGTAGATCATGGATGTTGCTCTACCTCCTCACATTCCGCTTGACTGTCGATCCCCTGTGATACTGTGCGCACAACTGCAATGCTCATCTGTAATGCTCATCAGGCATATTCGCTCCCCCCTTAAGAAGGGGGCCGGGACTGCCATGCTGCTTGTGAAGCTCGTCCCATACGCGGCGAAGATTCTCCTCCATGTGCCGATCACGCAAGTCTCGGATTTGCCCTTGTTGCACCAGCATGCATTTCTTTCTTAGCTGCGCGCGGGTGTCCTTCTGCGGTGTTGAGATTGAATCGTGCAACCAAATCCTGCAATGTTTCGGTCAGCCGGTTCAGATCGTCGGCGGCCTTCGCGATCTGCTGCGTTCCTTGCGTTGTTTCCTGGATCACGGAACTGATGCCGTCGACATTCTTGGCAATCTCTTCGCTCACCTTCGATTGCTCTTCCGACGCGGCTGCAATCTGGGTGACCATCGCTGTGACCTTATTGACCCCAGACACGATCTCGCCCAGCGCTGCGCCGGCCTGCTCTGTCAATTGAATGCCGCTTTCCACCTCCTTTGTCCCTTCATCCATGGACGCAACGGCGATATTCGTGTTTGATTGGATATCCTTGATCATGGACGCAATTTCCTTCGTCGCTTTCGTCGTCCTCTCTGCAAGCTTTCGCACCTCATCCGCGACAACGGCAAACCCGCGTCCCTGTTCGCCGGCACGAGCCGCTTCGATCGCGGCGTTGAGCGCAAGAAGATTTGTCTGGTCGGCGATATCGTCGATCACCGATATGATCTCACCGATATGATTGGATGATCTTCCCAACTCCTTGATCGTCACTGCCACCCGATTCACCACATCGGCCATCCGACGCATTCCGTCTGTGGACTGCTCCATCACCTGCTTGCCGATTTCGGCGGCTTCTTTCGATTCGCGCGCGGTTTCTGCTGTCTTGCCAGCGCTTTGCGAATTGTGAATGATTGCCTTTGTCATTTGTTCCACAGACGCCGCGACTCCCGTCGCTTGACTGCTCTGCTCCTGGGCACCGGCTGCCATCTGCTCGGTGCTGGAGGATATTTCTGCGCTCGCGCTCGCCACGGTCGCAGACGCCTCGGCAACCTGCAGCAGCACCGCCTTGATATTGGAATTGAACCTGTCGAAGGCCCGCTGCAGATCCCCGAGTTCGTCCTTCCGTTCGGAGTGGAATGCGCTGTTGAGATCGGCGTTGTCAATGGTACGGATGACGTCGATAAGAGGCCGCGTGATGACGCGGGCGATGAACAAGCCCAAGCCGATCGCGACAGCCATACCCGCGATCACAATTATCTCCATCTCACGAATAGCGGCATCTGCCTGAATGGTGTTGTTGTCGCTTAATGCTTTGGCTTCGACTGAAGCCCGTTCCTCCATTTCGTCGATGATTGCTTCTTCTTTTTCAGCATTCGCTGACAGTTGTCCGTCCAGCAATGCATACGCCGCAGCATCCTTGTTCGCGCGGGCAAGCGTGATCAAATCATCAACACTCCTCATGGTCGCTTTGTGGGCATCCTGGAACCGTTCAAAGAGTTGTTCACCCTCAGCGGTGAGAATCGTCGCGTGATACTTGTCGATTGACGCGTTGATTTCTGCGCGGGCTTTGTCAATTTGTTCTATGCTCTTTTCGAGTTTTTGCAGATCGTTTTCCCGCACAAGGTCTCTTGACTCACGCAGCACAATCTCGAAAGGCATGGCAAGAGCAATCACATACGACAGTCGAAGGGCAAACTTTTCGTACATCATCGTATCGCTATCATCTACCTGCTTCAAGTTCGAAATCCCCACATAGCCGACAGCACCGGCAATAAGGGCGACAACGACGAACCCCGTCACGAGTTTCGTCCCGGTCTTAAGATCAAGGAGCCAATTCATGCTGCCTCCGCTCATGATGATTTGTGCTTCCTGCGGTGATTGAAGCATTGACCAGCGGGCGCACAGGAACAACAGCGCTTTCTTCAGACCGAGGTTTGCAAATTGAATGCCGTCGTCAACCAACGACGCCTCGGCTACGACCCCTATTGGATCGATGTCTTAGGCATAGTATTGGCGAGTTTTGGGTCCTTTTTCGGGGGGCTCACTGCGGGGCTATCTGTCCTCGAATATGGTAGTGAGAGACATAGGTTGCTTCTGGACAATTGGCTAATAACGTGCTCTGAAGGATGGAAATCTGATCTTCCCATTCTTTCGGCAGGGGACCGGAATGTTGATGCAAGCAGGATCTCATCGGCGAATAAACGGTGGAGCAGACCGAAGATGCGAAGAGGATTGGGAAATGGCTGAACTTGTCCCGGCATTTCGGACACCAAGAAAAGACGCTATACGGTGCCCGGAGGTGTTTCGATGGCAGCAAGACGACGTCGTTATGAAACACAGTTCAAATTGGACGCTCTTCGATTGGTTGAATACCGCTGCACTGTTTGCTTTGAGCCAAGGAGGATATTGCCTTGGAAGAAAAACTTCGGTACATTTAATCATGCCCATTATTCGAATGGGCTTTCTTTTCACTGGGCTCACGGTGAACCGCTCGTTACCAATTGGTTGCTCTGGAGACGTGAAAAGCGCTGGATGGTTGGATACAACCTTCGATTTTGCAATTGAACAAGTGCCGAAGTGGCGCCCGCCCGACCGGCGAACGACTGTGAGGCGGGCGGGGGAATTGTCCCGCTCCCGTTGGTCGCGGGATGCTCAAAACGGCAACCGCTCCACTTCGCGAAGCTCAGCGTCGCGGGCCGTTTTGGCAGTAGACGTGATGGCAAGAAGTTGTGAAGAGTTGTACTCGCCGAAGTGGCGCCCGCCCGACCGGCGAACGACTGTGAGGCGGGCGGGGAATTGGTAGACCCCGCCTCGATTCGAGTCCAGCAAGGCGGGGCAGGCGCGCTTGGATTGGGAAAGATTTTCTTCGCAGATTAGTAAAATAGTCTATTCGCCGAAGTGGCGGAATTGGTAGACGCGCTGGACTCAAAATCCAGTATGGCTTACCCCATGTGGGGGTTCGAGTCCCCCCTTCGGCACAGAACCCGTACCGGCGTAGTGCGCAGATACGGGTTTCTTCTTGTGGCGCCCGCCTACGCTGCTGCTTGCGGGAGCCAAGTCGCTGCGGCGGGTGGCAGCAGGCTCAATTGCTCCGTAGATCGCTGTAGACGCGTCCCGCCGATGAAATCGGCGGGATATGGCTTACCCCATGTGAGTGTGAAGGGTGTTTCATATGGTTCTTCCACCTTTCACTTTCCCCGCTTCCCCGATTCCCAGTTTCCTCTTCCCCCCTTCGGCACAACGAATCCATTCCTTTCTCAATGATTTCAACTCGCGGTCTGATGGCTACTTTCGGCCAGCGCGTGAATCTGCGACCGCCGGTGTGCTCTGCTCGTTGACGAGACCCGAGAACCAATGATAAAACAGGGCTCGAAGCCTTTCTCGGAGTTCGGCATGGAACGTGATAGTCTCTGCAGGCACTCATAACTGATTATCATTACGTGGAGGTCGGCTCTTGAACACAACCCTACGGTTCGGTCTCTTATGCCTGGCTGCATTGGTCTTCGTCTCAATGCCGATGAGAAGTCAAGCGAAAATCCAAGCAGGGATCTTTGCGGAAAATAATGTGCTGGAGGTGAGAGGGAAAGCGTCTGGAGGATCGATCTCGGGCGCGACGTTCTCCGGCTTCAGAGTGACGCTCCGATGGCTCACATCGTATGGAGTCACGCTCTCCGAGGCGACAACCGTGGTCTCGTCTTTCAGTTCTTCTCCGTCAATACTCAGGCAAGGCGGCGTCCTAACAGATGGAGAATACTCGTATCAGACGTACGGCTGCACACCGACGGGCCCTACGATCACGTGGACCCAAGACACCGAGTATCCTCTGTTCACGGTGACGGTAACTGGCAATTCGGGCGTCGGTTTTTTTGAAATCCCCGTTTGGGATGAGTTCATTCTCTGGAATTTCATAGGCTATTATGTTGAGGTTGGCGGGTCAGATGTGACGGACTATATGAATCCATCCTACGCATACGGTACGGATTGTGCCCTGCCCGTCGAACTCACGTCGTTTTCTGCATCCGCGAATCGGCTCGGTTCGCAACTCGCATGGTCCACGGCAACCGAAAAGAACAACTATGGATTCGACGTCGAGCGCAGGTCGCTGGGAGATGCTGCGGCAGAATGGATGAGGGTTGGATTTGTGGCCGGTTCTGGGACGAAGTCCACACCGACGGAGTATTCCTACGCCGAGGAGGGTCTTGCACCGGGACGCTATGCGTACCGGATCAAGCAGATCGACAACGACGGAACATTCACCTATTCGATGACGTCCGAGATCGAGGTTGGAACGGCAGATAAGGTTCTGAGCCTCTCGGACAACTACCCGAATCCGTTCAATCCTTCAACGCTGATCGAATTCTCCCTGCCAAGCGACGGCTACGCGACCTTGAAGGTCTTCAACGCGGTCGGTCAGGAAGTGGCGAGTCTGTTTGACGGCGAGGCAGCGGCGGGACGGATCATCCAAGGTCGCTTTGATGCGAAGGCTCTTTCAACGGGCCTCTATTTCGCCCGCCTGCAATTCGACGGCAAGACGCTCATAAAGAAGATGAC
>JBFYQI010000430.1:0-5965 GCA_041302875.1 Ignavibacteria bacterium | reverse complement strand
ATCTCATCCATCCCCGAACCGTTTCGTGCGAAAGTCACCCATTGAAAGAAAAGGCTATGATCGCAATTCCCAGGTACATCCTGCTCGTCCTTGTTCTGCTCGCTGCCGCACAGCCCGCCCTCGCCGAAAAACCGACCGTGTTGATCGTCTACTACTCGCAAACAGGGAACACCGAGAAGATGGCGAAGGCCGTCATGGAAGGAGTTCAGCGCGTTGACGGCGTCACCGTCCTTCTCCGAACTGTCAAGGCGGTCACGCGGGAGGAACTCCAGACTTGCTCAGGACTGATTCTCGGCACACCAACGTCGTACGCCAATATGGCGGCTCCGATGCAGCAATTCATCGACGACTGGTTCAATGTCCACAAGCTCACTCTCACCGATAAGGTCGGCGCTGCGTTTGCCACCGGAGGCGGGATGACGGGAGGGAAGGAACATGCAGTCATCTCCCTCCTTCTGGCGATGCTGAACAACGGGATGATGGTCGTCGGTCCTGTCTACGACGGGTACGGCACATTCGGCGTCTCCGCGATCACGGATGAGCCCGACCCCGGGTTGAGCGAGTATGAGCTGAAGGATGCACGGCGGCTGGGCGAGCGCGTGGCGCAGACCGTGCTCCGAATCGACCGGCCGTGACATCGCGCGTTGGGAAGTGGTCCGGAATTTTGTATATTAATGTTTTATGAACCCAACCGAACAATCGTTTCCGAGCGGTTTCGACGTTGCCCTTGCGGCGATGATCGACCATACGCTGCTCAAGCCCGAAGCGACCTTAGCCGATATCGACCGCCTGTGCGCAGAAGCGCGGCAGTATTCGTTCGCCAGCGTGTGCGTGAATCCCTCCTTTGTCGCCCGCTGCCGGCGTGTGCTTGAGAATACCCCCGTGAAGACCTGCACCGTCATCGGATTTCCGCTTGGGGCAACCTCCACCGCAGCCAAGGTCGCAGAAACGGAACAGGCGATCCGACACGGAGCACAGGAAGTCGATATGGTCCAACATGTCGGCATGCTGAAGTCCGGAAACCGGGACTATGTGCGTGACGACATCGCAGCCGTGGTTCGAACCGCCCATCTCTCCGGTGCGGTGGTCAAGGTCATCCTGGAGACGAGCCTTCTGACCGATGAGGAAAAGCGCGTCGCCTGCGAGCTCGCGCAGGAAGCCGAAGCGGACTTCGTGAAAACCTCCACCGGTTTTTCCGGAGGCGGAGCGACGGAAGCGGATATCGCTCTGATGCGCCGCACGGTCGGACACACGATGGGCGTAAAGGCATCGGGGGGGATTCGAACTCGCGAGCAGGCTCTTGCCATGAGGAGCGCGGGCGCAACGCGCATCGGTGCGAGTGCCGGCATTGCGATCGTCACTGCGACATCGACATCGCCTTCGAACACTTATTGACTGAGGACGCCGTGCGTGCACTCCTGTTCGGGATCTCCATAGCTCTCTGTCTCGGGGGATGCGTTTCTTCCGAAGAAACGGGTGCAGGAGATGGTCGCGCAAAGCGGCCTCAACGCGTGCGCCAGCCGATCGACACGACCCGTGCAGCTCGGCGCATGCAATCCGCTGCGGCCGGCGACTCTGCCGCGACGGCGATGCGTACGCACACCGTACCGATCTTCACCGCCAAACAGGATACCATTCACGCTTCGCAACTGCGCCGCCACCGCATCGCTGCGCGCATGGTCGCTCCGATCGACCGTCCGGCAAATCCCGAGTACACGGTTCAGATCGGCGCGTTCGCAAAACCGGACAATGCCTTGCGCGCGCAGAAGCGTGCCCGTCATCAATTCCCGGATCAGCCGTTGTTCAACACCTATGTCCCGTCGGCGAACCTCTATCGCGTCAGCGTCGGCCGGTTCCCGGACTATCGGTCGGCGAGTCGATTCCGCCGCGCCGTCATTGCCGCCTCTCCCAAGGAGTACGATCTGTGCTGGATCAATTACGTCTCCCGTTGACCGCGGTTCTCCTGGCGATGGTCATCGGTATCTTCGGATGCGCCGGGAGCGGTTCGGCTGCGTCCGAGAGTCAACAGGCCGGATCGAAGCGCGACCGGTACGCTCCATTGTCAGAATACGAGGCGACGCTCAATCCATCGGAGTACGATCAGGAAGTCGACGTCATCGAGAAGGACCACGCGAACGACGCGGCAGATGAACGCATCGAGATCCCGGTGGACACATCGACCGTTTCGGAAGAGATCGTTCAGGGATTTCGCATCCAGGTGTTTTCATCTTCGAACATCGATGAAGCGAATGCAGCAAGGCTCTCGGCACTCGAACAGTTCACGGCCGACTCCGTGTATCTTATCTACGACCCGCCGGTGTACAAAGTCCGCGTCGGCGACTTTCTCCAACGATTCGACGCCAACAGCCGGTTGCAGGAATTCGTCGCGCTCGGGTATCGCGACGCGTGGATCGTTCCGGACCGCGTGGTGAAGCGCGGGAAGAAATGAGATCGACCCGATTCCTGTCAAGTTAATTCTCAAATTTATTCTTGTTGACTCCCCGCACACGCTTCATTTTTAACTTGACAAATCTTACGCAACCCGCTATATTCTCAACCAGTTGCGCAGCCTCAAGGGAGGCTTCCAACGCTCGACCCACTGCGATCGTTGGCACCCGCTCCAACAGACAACAAGCGCAATCACCAACCGTTTATTTGAATCAAGACTGAAGTCGTATCCGAGACTCCCGGGCGGCAAATCATCTGCTTCGGGAGACAGGTTTTTTTTCCCTTCGTCGCAACAGAATTCGCCACGAGCAGGATGCAGGAGGAAAGAATGCAGGAGATCAAGCAGGCTGGCGTCGCAACAAAACCCGATCGCACAGAGAATCGTCATCAAGGACTTCGCTTTCAGCGGTACTTCACGCGGCCGGGAATCCATCCCTTCGACGAGCTCGAATGGGAACTGCGCGCTGCGACGATCTCGAATGAAAAAGGAGAGAAGATCTTCGAACAACGGGATGTCGAGATCCCGAAGACCTGGTCCATGACCGCCACGAACGTTGTGGTTTCGAAGTACTTTCATGGACGAATCGGAACTCCCGAACGGGAATCGAGCGTCAAACAGCTCATCGAACGCGTCGCTCGCACATACTATCGTTGGGGACTGAAGGACGGTTATTTCGCCTCCACAGAGGACGCGGACATCTTCTATAGTGAACTCTGCTATCTGCTCGTGAACCAGTACATGTCCTTCAATAGCCCCGTCTGGTTCAACGTCGGTGTTGAAGAGGTCCCGCAGTGCTCCGCGTGCTTCATCAATTCGGTCAAGGACTCGATGGAGTCTATTCTGACGCTTGCCAAGACCGAGGGCATGCTCTTCAAGTTCGGATCCGGCACCGGATCGAACCTTTCGACGCTCCGTTCCTCCCGCGAAACGCTTTCCGGCGGCGGAACGCCGTCTGGTCCCGTCTCGTTCATGAAAGGATTCGATGCGTTTGCCGGCGTCATCAAGTCGGGCGGAAAGACCCGCCGCGCGGCAAAAATGGTCATCCTCAACATCGAGCATCCGGACGTCAAGGAGTTCATCAACTGCAAGGCGGAGGAAGAAAAGAAGGCGTGGGCGCTCATCGATGCGGGCTACGACGGCGGATTCAACGTCGTTGGCGGCGCCTACGATTCCATCTCCTACCAGAACGCCAACCATTCGGTGCGCGTGTCCGACGATTTCATGAAGGCGGTCATCGAAGACAAAGAGTGGTGGACGAAAGCGGTGACCTCCGGCAAACCCCTCGAGAAGTTTCGTGCACGCGACCTCATGCGGCAGATGTCGGACGCCGCCTGGATCTGCGGCGACCCGGGCATACAATATCATTCGACGATCAACGCGTGGCACACGTGTCCCAACACGTCCCAGATCAACTCGTCAAATCCATGCAGCGAATACATGTTCCTGGATGATTCGGCGTGCAATCTCGCCTCGTTGAATCTGATGAAGTTCCGCCGTCCCGACGGGACGTTCGACGTCGAGTCGTTCAAGAAAGCCATCCAGGTCACCATCACGGCGATGGAGATCTCGGTCGACAATTCCAGTTATCCGACACCGGCGATCACGCAGAACAGCCACGACTATCGCCCGCTTGGACTCGGGTACGCAAATCTCGGCGCCCTCCTGATGTCCCGTGGATTGGCGTACGATGGCGATGAGGGGCGTGCCCTAGCGGCTGCGATCACATCGTTAATGTGCGGCGAGGCCTATAAACAGTCGGCGGTCATCGCCGGCGTGAAGGGTCCCTTCAAAGGATTCGCTGCGAACCGTGAACCCATGCTCGGCGTCATGGCAAAGCACGGCATCCATGCAGAACGGATCGACCGGTCGTTCGTCGAAGAGGACCTCTGGAATGAGTCCGTGAAGGTGTGGAAGGACGTCGTCGCCGTCGGCAGCGAGAACGGCATCCGCAACGGACAGGCGACCGTGCTGGCTCCGACCGGAACGATCGGATTCATGATGGATTGCGATACGACGGGCGTCGAACCCGATATCGCCCTCGTGAAGTACAAGAAGCTTGTCGGCGGCGGCTTGATGAAGATCGTCAACCAGACCGTCCCCGAAGCGCTCGCGAAGCTTGGCTACGACGGCGAACAGATCGAGCACATCATCGCTTACATCGACAAGAACGACACGATCGAAGGTGCGCCGCATTTGAACGAAGGACATCTCCCCATCTTCGACTGCGCGTTCAAGCCGGCGAACGGGAAGCGGTCCATCAGCCACATGGGCCACATCAAGATGATGTCCGCGGTCCAGCCGTTCCTCTCGGGCGCCATCTCCAAAACGGTCAACATGCCGAACGAGGTGACGACTGAAGAGATCGAGCAGGCATATGTCGAGGCATGGAAACTCGGGCTCAAGTCGATCGCGGTGTATCGCGACGGATGCAAACGCACCCAGCCGCTCAGCACATCGCTCGAGACGAAGAAGGATCAACCCGCCGCGACATCGGCTGGCCGGCCGCAGCGCCGACGCCTTCCCGACGAACGGCAATCCATCACGCACAAGTTCAGCATCGCCGGTCACGAGGGATACATCACCGTTGGCATGTTCGAGGATGGACAGCCGGGCGAGCTCTTCATCACGATGTCGAAAGAAGGCTCGACGATCTCCGGATTGATGGATTCATTGGCAACATCGGTATCGATCGCTCTTCAGTACGGCGTGCCTCTGAAGGTGCTCGTGGATAAGTTCAGCCACGCGCGCTACGAACCGTCGGGTTTCACGAACAATCCCGACATCCCCATTGCCAAGTCCGTCAGCGACTATATCTTTCGCTGGCTCGGCAGGAAGTTCATTCACGAAGAGGGAGACGCGGTTGAAACGAGCGGCGTCATGCTCTCTGCGGAAACGGCGAAGAAGCCCGCCGCCATCCTGAATGCTGCTGCGATGAAAGCCGCGTCCATCACCGAACGGAACGAAAAGGCGGTCTTCCAGAGCCAATCCGATGCTCCTCCCTGTCATGAGTGCGGAAGCATCATGATCCGGAGCGGGAGCTGCTACAAGTGCCTGGAGTGCGGCTCGACCTCGGGATGCTCGTAGGAAAGCGGCTATTGGCAAAGGCATGATACGTGGGACAAGCTTCAGCTTGTCCTGGAGCATATTCCTCATTGTGCACAACGCCGGCGGAGCAATCCCCGGCGTTTTCATTTCACCCCTTGCATTTCACGGAACGCGGTCCTATTCTGTCGTCTGAACGGTACTCCCACCCGCCCGAAGGATCCCCGATGAAACGCTTCACAGCCGTTGCGATGCTTCTGTTCCTCGCTCTTCTCTCGTTTCACTGCGGCACCTCAGTCCGCTCGACCGACGCAGACCTCACCGCACGTGCGCAACAATTCGCTCAAACGAATCTCATCGTCGATACCCACATCGACCTCCCGATGCGCCTCATGCACCGGTGGGAGGATATCACGGTCCGAACCGGCGGGGACATGGACTACGTTCGCGCGCGCGAAGGGGGATTGGACGTCC
>JBFYQI010000389.1:0-5552 GCA_041302875.1 Ignavibacteria bacterium | reverse complement strand
GAGCGATTGGGCGGAGCGGGCGAGATCGTCACCCAGGAATTGCAGAAGCTCACTGGAAAAGAAGCTCGATGCGTCGTCCTCGGACATCTTCTACGCGGAGGATCCCCCACGACCTTCGATCGGTTGATCTCGCTCCGGTTCGGGGCAGCCGCGGTCCGCGCCCTGGATGAAGGGCAATCAGGGGTGATGGTGGCGCTTGATCCACCAACCGTGCGCTACGTGCCGCTCGAACAGGCGACCAATCGCATGAAGACCGTTCCGCTGGATTGCGACACGATCCTGACCGCAAGGGATTTGGGAACCTGTTTCGGCGATTAGACTGAATGCCCATTTCTTGATCAGAAGGGAATCCTTCCATGACCCGTACGCTCGTTGCATTCCTCCTGATCGCAGCGATGATCGCTTCCTCGCATGCGCAACGACCTGAAGCCCTTTACTACAGTGTGAATGAAGAAGAAAGCTTCGAGAGTTTTCAGCGGAACCTCGCCTCTATCGACATCGTCGGTCCGCAAGTATTCAAAGTGGACGCGAACGGGATCATCTCGGGGAATGTCGATCCGCGTGTGATGGAGCTCTCTCGCACGCATGGGATCAAGGTGATGCCGCTGTTGATCCAGCCCGGCTTCGACCAACCGATGTTCCAGAGGCTCCTGCGCGACCTGAAAGCACAAGCACGGTCGATCGCATCCATGGTTGCTCTCTGCAAGGAGCACCGGTTCTACGGCCTGCAGTTCGACTTCGAAAACATCCACGTCACCGATCGTGACGCGTATACGAACTACTATCGCGCCGCTGCCGCCGCTCTCCACAAAGAAGGATTTGCGATCAGCATGGCGGTCGTTCCCCGTATCAGCGACGACCCGGGCCCGACCAGCTATCACAAATGGATCTACGAATACTGGCGCGGTGTCTATGACTACAAGGCGATCGCCGATGTCAGCGACTTCATTTCCTTCATGACCTACGATCAGCATACGCATTTGACGCCGCCTGGCCCCGTGGCCGGAATGCCCTGGATGATCGACTGCATCAAATTCGTCCTGAGTCAGGGAGTGCCCGCGGAGAAGATCTCGATCGGTTTCCCGTTCTATTCGACGCACTGGTTCCCGTATGCGAAAGATGAGCAGGTCCAGCACGTGGCTGGACGCTCCTACTCGTACAAGGATGTCAAGGGAATTGCCGACCAGCACAAGGCAACGATCCGATGGGACGACACCGAGAAGGTGAACTACACGATCTTCTGCAACGAAGGACTGAATGAGCACATCTACTTCGAAGACGCGAAGGCGATGAAAGCAAAGCTCGAGTTGTTGAAGCAATACCGGTTCCGCGGATTCTCGATCTGGAGACTCGGCAACGAGGACCCTGAAGTATGGAAGGTGTTGCCGAAAGCAGGAAGACGTTGAGCCTGGAACCCAAGACAGAGGTTCTCGTTACCAAAACTACAGAGTCGATCCCGGACTGGATCCCGGATCGGGTCCGGGACCGAATCCGGGACTTCTTGCGATGACAGAGCCTGCCCTCCGCCGTTCTCTCACCTTGCTCGACTTGACCATGATCGCCATCGGTTCGACGATCGGTTCAGGGATCTTTCTGACGCCCGCCATCGTCGCACAGGCCGTTCCCTCGCCGATGTGGATCCTCGGACTCTGGATCCTCGGGGGCATCACGGCGCTGTCCGGCGCGCTGACCTTCGCGGAACTTGGGGGGATGATGCCGCGTGCGGGGGGCGTGTACGTTTTTCTGACGGAAGCGTACGGCGGGCTCGCGGGATTTCTCTACGGATGGGCGTATTTCCTTGTCGTGAACACGGGCGGGATCGCCGCTCTTGCCATTGCATTCGCAACATATCTGAATGTGCTGATCCCGCTTGGAACGAACGGCGTGATGATCGCGGCGGTCGCAGGCATCGCACTCGTGACGCTCGTGAATGTTCTCGGCGTCAAAGCGGGCGGCATCTTCTCCGACATCTTCACCGCACTCAAGCTTCTCGGAATTCTGTTCATCCTCGCGGTGGGCTTCGGTTGGGGTTCGTTCTCGACAACAAACTTCGCGCAGCCGCTCATCACGTCTGGCGGAGGAATCGCAGGGGCGTTGACGATCGCAATGGTCGGCATCCTTTGGTCGTACGGCGGTTGGCAGCACGCGACGTTCACCGCCGCCGAATCGCTTCGCCCGGAACGTGATGTTCCCCGCGCTTTGATCATCGGTGCGGGCATCGTCGTCGTCGCGTATTTGCTCATCAACGTCGCCTACTTTCTTCTTCTCTCGCCGGCCCAGATCGCCTCATCGCCGCATGTCGCATCCGATGCCGTCAGTTCGGTCCTCGGCCCTGCGGGGAGCACGCTTATCGCGCTCGTGATCTTCCTGTCCACGTTCGGAACAGCGGGCATCTACACGCTCACCGCTCCTCGCATCTACTTCGCAATGGCGAACGATGGCGTCTTCTTTCGCCAGGTCACGCGGGTGCATCCGCGCTATCAGACCCCCTACATTGCCATCCTCTTGCAGTCAGGCTGGGCCATCGCGCTGGTCTTTCTCTGGGGCACATTCGAACGCCTCATTTCCTATGTCGTCTTCACTGATTGGATCTTCTTTGCCATGACGGCCGCCAGCGTCTTTGTGTTCCGACGCAAGCTGCCGACCGCGGAACGGCCGTATCGAACAACCGGGTATCCGGTCACACCGGCGATATTCCTTGCTATCGCGCTCCTTTTTGTGCTGAATACGCTGTTGGAGCGGCCGGCGGAGAGCGGTGCGGGCCTGCTCTTCCTTGCACTCGGAGTTCCTGTGTATTATTTTTGGAAAAAGGGGGGAACAACCGCCTCATGAAACCAGGTTCACATATCCTCGTCGTTGACGACAACGACTCATTCCGCGATCTCGTCAGGGAAGTGCTCACCGAACACGGCTACCGCGTATCCGAAGCGGTTGACGGGGCCGATGCGCTCGAGTTCTTGAAGAAGGTCACCGTCGACATGGCCATCGTCGATCTGGAGATGCCCCGGCTCAACGGACTTGACCTCACGCGCCAGATCAAAAAGGATCAGCCCCGGTTTCCGGTCGTGATGGTCACCGCGTACGCCTCGATCTACTCTCCGGCGGATATCCTCGCAGCCGGCGTCGATGCATTTCTGCAAAAGCCGGTCCCAACCGAGCGTTTGGTGAAGATCATCGAGCAACTCTGACATTCTCATTCCACGCCATGGACGCATCCACCCTGGAGAAAGCGCGCGCGCTCTTTCCGCACATCACCGCAGGCCGCATCTATCTCAATCATGCCGCCACCAGTCCGATGTCGAAGCGCGTCGTCGAGGCGATCGATGGGTATCTGCGCGAGCGCTCAGTCGGCCGGATCGAAACCTACCAGAGCGACCTTCAGATGTACGCCTCCTGCCGCGAAGCGATTCGCCGGATGATCAAAGCGGAATCCGTCGACCGCATCGCGCTCGTCGGGAACACCTCCGACGCACTGAACATCGTCGCAAGCGGGATCACCTGGCGGGCTGGCGATCGTATCCTTCTCAACGACCTCGAATTTCCCGCGAACATCCATCCGTATTATCATCTCCGCGAGCGCGGCGTGGAGATCGACATCCTCAAGGCGGATCGGGGACGCGTGACGGCGGAAATGATCGTCCGCGCGATCCGGCCTCGAACTCGATTGGTTGCGCTGAGTGCGGTCCAGTTCCTGAGCGGTTATCGCGCCGATCTCGCGACCATCGGTGAACGATGTCGCACCTCCAATGTTCGACTCATCGTCGACGGCATCCAGGCGGTCGGCGCCATTCAACTCGATGTGCAGCGGATGAAGATCGATGCGCTCGCCGCGGGCGGACAAAAATGGCAGATGTCTCCCCAGGGAACAGGATTCCTGTATGTGACGGAGTCGCTGCAGAATGAGATGTCACAACAATACGTGGGATGGCTTTCGGTCAACGATCCGTGGCAGTTCAGCAACTACGACCAGCCACTTGCGCCAACGGCTCGCCGCTATGAAGGGGGAACGTTGAATGTGACAGGCTTCGTCGGGATGCGTGTCGCGTTGGAAACCTTGCTTGAGTTCGGCACGGACAAAGTCGAGCGTCACATTCTGAACCTGACCGGACAGCTCACGGAATTTGTGCAGGATGTCGGTGGGCTTGCGCTCCATTCCCCAGACGTGGAATCAGAACGAGCCGGGATTGTCACCGTCCAGTCCTCCGACGGACGAGACTTGACGCCGGTCTTCGAACGCCTCCAACAGCAGCACATCGACATCTCCTTGCGCGAGGGAAAGCTCCGCTTCTCTCCGCATTTCTACAACACAGCGGATGAAGTTCGATCGGCGGTCGAAGCCGTTCGCACGTGTCTTCGCTGAACCCGGGAATTGGTCATGACCATTCGCATCTTCGTCACCGGCGGGACCTTCGACAAAGAGTACAACGAGCTTGACGGGGCGCTGTACTTCAAAGACACCCACCTGCCGGAGATGTTGAAGCTCGGCCGGAGCAAGGTGAAGCTCGACATCCGCACGCTGATGTTGGTGGACAGCCTCGAGATGTCCGATGCCGATCGACAGATCATCATCGAGCAATGCCGCAAATGCCGTGAGTCGCACATCGTGATCACACACGGGACGGACACGATGGAGGTCACGGCGCAGGCGTTGGGAAACGCAGCATTGGAGGGAAAGACCATCGTGCTCACGGGCGCGATGATCCCGTACAAATTCGGCAGTTCAGACGGATTGTTTAATCTGGGAAGCGCTCTCGCGTTTGTGCAGACGTTGCCCTCCGGCGTCTACATCGCGATGAATGGTCGCTACTTCTCGTGGGACAACGTGCGCAAGAACCGTAAGGCGGGGGAGTTTGAGGAGATCTCCTAACCTCATAGATTTCTCTCCCCCCAAAAAATCCCTGCACCTTGAGTTCGCGGATCACCCTTGGACGTCGATGCAAGAGGATTCGTCCGGTGCGCACATATCAGCAACTGATTCAGAATATCCAGCTCCCCGCCGTGATGCCTTTCCGTTGACCACACTTCATTGGCGTATTTCATCGTTTTTCGCCCCCCAGCGACGTGGCATGCCGTTTGACATGGTCCCTTGTCATTTGTGGACACACACCATTATTCGGAGGGATAAGTGAAGACGCGATTATGTTGGGTTGTTGTTGCGGGAATGATATGTGTTGGTGCGTCTTCGGCACAGCATATCGTAAATACTCTTGGCAGTGGCGGGATGTTCCATGTCAAGAACGCAACTGACACGATGCTCACCGTGCAGGGAAGCAGCGGAAACGTGGGCGTCGGGACAACATCTCCAGCGTATCGCGTCGACGTCAACGGTGCGGTCAATGCGACCGCGATCTCGATCAACGGTATTCCTGTGTCGTCGTCGTCGGACACGTATTGGACTTCTACAGGAGCGGGCCGTGTTAGCTACTCGGGAGGGAAGGTCGGAATCAATACAGGGTATCCTGAATGGAACCTGGATGTTGGCGGGCAGATCCAGATCTTCGGCGCGAACACTGCCACGAAGCGTCTCATGTTCAAGAATTCCACAGAGACCA
>JBFYQI010000336.1:0-2801 GCA_041302875.1 Ignavibacteria bacterium | reverse complement strand
CATACCACCGGACGATCTCCTCATCCGTTTCGCGGCCACGCCGGGCCGGTCCGTCGGTGTTCTTGAAGGCCTTCTGCCGTTCCAGCATCGCCACAAGCCAGCTCCGCGACGTGATGGCATGCGCACGGAGCAATTCCATCGGCGCCTCCGCACTCATCTCGGATGAGATGACGCTCTTTAAATACAACTCCACGCTGACGTCGTTGATCGCGGTGATCGTTCCGTCCGCGTTGGCAACGAGGCGAAGGCTTCCTTCAAACGTCTGGTCTTCCTTCCGTTCCCAATGAAAGTGAATGCCGATCGTCACGTCGCGCAGAGTGAAGGTGGAGCCGCCCGCAGCGCGGAAGGATAGTTCGCGGCCGCGCGCCAGCCGTTGGCTGGAAGCGTCGGAGAGAATCAACTCGCGACCATCCATGCGCACGAGATGGTCTCCCTGGAGGATCGCCCCGTTCGGCCCTTGGAATGGACCGTTGAAACAAACGCGGGATTCAGATTCGTGTTCGTAGATGCCGACGGAGATGAGGGGTTCGGAATTGATCATGATGAGGAGAGAACGCGGTCAACGATGCGGAGCGTATCAGAGCGGTCGAGACTGACTTCTCGATAGATGGCCTCCAACGTGGGCGCATCGACCCGGTTGAAGTCCCGCTCATGCGGTGTCACCACCAACCCGCCGATATCGACGGCGGCGGGACTGATGAGGATCTGTTCGTCGCCTTCACGGAAGTAGTGGCTGGGGCGATGCGAGCGCCGGAGGAAGAATATCGTGCGGAATCCCTCGTCTCCGTGCGAACAAATGACATTCACCAGCGGCTCTCCTTCGGTCTTCAGTTCGATCCGCATCGCCACCATGAGCCGGCGGATCGCATCTTCCATGAGGGGAGCATCGTTCGAGCGCAGGACGACGATCTCGCGGCCGTACGCGGCCGGCACGCCAACCCGCACTCCTTCCGTTGCGTACTGCTTCAATTCGAGATGGCCGAGGTCGATGTCGCGCTCCACGGGGATCCCGCGGAACGGACTAGCCTGGAAATGCATATGGTCGGGAGCCGACGCACCGCATTGCGGTCCATTGTAGAACACGGTCAGCGAGCGGCTCAGATCCCGCGCGAGCCGAATCATCATGCCGACGTTGGGCTCGAGCAGTTGGGGAACATGTCGGATGTGGGGGATCGTGAAATGCTGGCGGAAGATCGGCGCGGGATTGCAGAGGATGATGTAGTCGTCTCCGTACGCGATCCCCTGCTGGGCATCCGGGAGATTGTCCACGCACAGGAAACATCGCCGCTTCTGGATCGTCTTCGGATCGACCTTGGCACCCGTGCTGACGATGCGTTTCGGATTCCACTGCAGGAACGCCCGGAATGCTGTGCAGTCGAGCTGCTTCACGGTCACCTGATCGAGCGACGCGACACCATCCGTCAGCATCTGCCACTGCTTCCGCTGGCTTTCGAGCAACGACGCCATTCGTTGCGCAAGCGGGCGGTCGTTCGGAACGTTGGCCAGCCGTCGTTTGGGAACCGCGTAGATGCCGCGTAGAGGTACCCAGCCGATGAAGTGTTCGACCGAGGTCGATCCCATTTGGAACGGCGATGTCTCCTCAACCTCGAATCCCATCGCTCGGTACCATTGGACGGCCGATGCGTTCTTCACCATCACGCCAAGCCAGACCCGATCGAATCCCTGTTCCCCTGCGAGATCCGCCGCACGGATCATCAACCGTCGGCCAACGCCAGATCCCTGGTTCTTCGGATGGATGTAGAGCTGGTGGACGTAGAACCGATTCGCATTGCGGTCGTGATACAACTTTGCATAGCCGGCCATCGTCTCGTCGACCTCGGCGACGAGGCCGGTGACGTCCGGGTCTTGCTGTAATTCCTGAAGCTTCGATTCCGAATACTGTTGGTCGAGGTATCCGCGCAGATCCGATTCCGGAATGAACGAACCGTACGCGTCCAGCCAGGTGTCGAGCAACACCGTTCGAACCGCCGCGATATCCTGCGGCGTCCAGGTTCGGACCGAAACGATCACGCGTTCTTTTCCCTGTTGAACTTCTGGCGTGCAAGGATCTCGATGGTGCGGATCTTATCCTTGTAGTGATCATGTCTGTTCGCAACTGGAAGCGAAAGAGCGGCGTCTGTATTACCTTCCCATCTGCGACAGAGGTACACCGAATCGTAGATTCGACCGATCTGATATCTGCGTGACATCCGAAGAACGGCGGCGTAATCCTCTCCGTAACTCGTGTTCGGGAATCCGAATTCGCGAAGGACCAGGGTACGGAACGCACGCGGGGCACCGAGGCCGTTGATGCGCAGGGCATTATTGCGCCCGTTCTCCGGCGTCCACTCCTTGTGATCGATGAGTCCCGGTGGGATCTCGCGGAGATTCATGTCCACCAGCTTATACGACCCGATCACGGTCGCGTATTCGCCTTCACGAAACGTGTTCACGATGCGCTGGAGTGTGTCGGTGCCGCTATAGATGTCGTCGGAGTCGAGCTGCACGAGGAATCGCCCGCAATGGGGCGAGTAGAGGCCTTCATTCCAGCATCCTCCGATGCCGAGATCCTTCCGTGCGGGGGTGAGATGCTTCACTTGCGGATTCTTCGCGGCGAGATCGGCCAGAATCTCGGTCGTCCGGTCGGTGGAATTGTTATCGACGACAAGACAATTGAACGGGAAATCGGTCTTTTGCTGAAGGATACTCTGCACCGCGTCGGTGATCGTATGCTCGCGATTCCGGACAGGGATGAAGACGCTGGCTTCGACGGGATAGACGACCTGATCGGCCGGGATGGG
>JBFYQI010000333.1:0-2951 GCA_041302875.1 Ignavibacteria bacterium | reverse complement strand
AACAATCTACCAGTTCCTTAGACTGAAATTTTTCCATGACCCTCAACGAACTCCGCGCGGATGCGCGTCGATTGCTGGAAGTTGTCCGGAAAGGCAATTCCGCGGACACCGCGGACAACATCCTTGTTTTCCTGAATCGAGTGCGCGACACGTTTCCGAATGCCGCCGGTGCCTGGGTTCACGATCTCGCGGCCGGTCTCGAAGCGCACCCCGATGTCACGATGTCCGATCCGGGGCAGCGCCAACGGATCGTTGCATTCCTCGAGGATTGCGCCGCGGGACGCTTTCCCCCCGTCCGGTCCGGACAGCGAAGGCTTGCCTGATATGCGGCGTTCGCGTATCCTTGTTCTCCTGGTCGTCGCATCGGCTTTCGTTTCCTGTCGCCGCACGGACGATCCCGCATCGGCTGGCACGCCGGTACCGGATTCGCCGCCGTTGCTTGAGTGGCAGGCGATCACGCCATCCGACAGCAACGGCGTTCTGGAATGCACGGATCTCGCCGTCGATTCCTACGGGGTCGTTTCCGTAACGACCCGTGGCGGCGGTGTTCTGCGCTCGTTCGATCACGGCGCAACATGGACCCCCGTTCGCACGGGATTGCGATCGCTGGACATCCGCTTCATCGATCTGTGCAGTGCTGGAAATGTGTTCATCGCGTCGATGACCGATGTGTATCGGATGGGACGCTTGAGCACACAGTGGACGTATGGTGGAACCCCGGCCGTTTCGATCGATGCATTCGCAACGGCACCAAACGGATGGATGTTCGTGCATAATGATTCATCCGGGATCCTGCGGACGATGAACGGAGGCACTAGCTGGACTCTCGTTCGGACATGGAGTTCGATCCCGACCCAGTTGAACGCGCTGCTCGTCAATTCGTATGCCGATGTGTACGGTCTCCCCGTTTCAGGCGGAGTGATTCGCTCGACCACCGATGGCGCATCATGGACACAACTCGCAACGCCTGCACCGGCTCGTCAGTACTTCGGACTGTTGTTCCTCCGCGCCGACGTTCTCTGTGCGGTTGGTGATTCCGGGACGATCGACCGGTCGACCGACGGTGGAACCAGCTGGCACCGTACGCGTCACTCAGGCGCGGCGGCATTGAAAGCCATCGCATACAATTCACAAGGACATCTTCTCGCGGGGGATGCTCATGGCTCTTTCGTTCGTTCGCTGAACGAGGGAGCCACCTGGGATCCGGCACCGAACGCTCTTGCGGCAGAATCGATCACTGCTCTTGCAGTGGACGATCAGGATTTCGCCTACATCCTCACAGTCACCGGACGACTGTATCGCACATCCACACCCACGGTGAGGTGGAAATAGCCGTTAGCTGTTTCCCTTTTGACTTTTAACTTTTGACTTCTAACTTACAGTTTCTCTTGTCCTCCCCTGCCCTTCATATCGCCAGTCGTAGTTGGACGCTTGCGGAGAGCTACGACTTCTGCCACCGTCTCGCTGCGGCGCATTACGAGAACTTCCCCGTCGCATCACGCTTCATCCCGAAGGACCGGCGGAAACATGTGGCGGCCATTTATGCGTTCGCACGAACCGCAGACGATTTCGCAGACGAACCGGGCTTCACTCCGGCCGAACGCATCGACAACCTGATGAACTGGCAGCAGCAACTCACCGATTGCTTTGAAGGTCGCGCGCACCATCCCGTTTTCATCGCCCTTGCGGAAACGGCAGATCGGTTCCAGATCCCCGCTGAATTATTCCTGCGCTTGCTCACCGCTTTCCGCGCCGATGTGACGGTCAATCGATATGAGACCTTCGAGGACCTTCTCGCGTACTGTGAGAATTCGGCGAACCCCATCGGCCGGCTGGTGCTCCTCCTCTTCAACTATCGCAGCGACTCCCTGCTGATGCAATCCGACGCCATCTGCACAGCCCTCCAGCTCACGAACTTCTGGCAGGATATCGGTGTTGATCTTCAGAAGGGACGCATCTACATTCCGCAAGAGGATCTCGGCCGCTTTGGATACACGGAAACGGACATCCGCGAGCGCCGGTGCACCAGAGCATTCCAGGATCTGCTCGCGTCCGAGGTCACAAGGACGGAGTCGTTGTTCGCCGAGGGGCGGGCGTTGCTGCACGCTGTTGGCTCGGACCTTCGGTTCGAACTCACCTTGACCTGGAACGGCGGAATGCGCATCTTACAGAAGATCCGCCGCAGTAATTTCGATGTCTTTGAACATCGTCCGACGCTCTCGCTGATCGATAAGGCGTTTATCGTGCTCCGTTCGCTTCATCGTTGATCCATGTCCACCGTCGAACATCTCATACCGAACCTGACGGAGAATCGTCGGAGTAATTTCTACTACTCCTTCCTCATCCTTCCGAAGCCGAAGCGCGAGGCGATCGAGACGATCTATACGTTCTGCCGCGTGACCGACGACATCGTTGACGAGGGGACGGATGACGGACAGAAGCATGCGCGCCTGCTGCACTGGACGGACGAACTCAAGCGTTCGCTCTACGGCGTCTCGTCGTATTCCCTGCTCAACAGGCTCGCCTCGATCATACACCGGTTCCGCATTCCGATCGATCACTTCTACGAGCTCATCAAGGGAATGGAGATGGATCTTTCCCAGACGCGTTACGGGACGTTTGCGGAGCTTGAGCGCTATTGCTATCGCGTCGCTTCGACGGTGGGATTGATCTCCGCCGAGGTGTTCGGTTACACGAACGAGAAGACACGTGACTATGCGGTGAACCTCGGCATCGCGCTCCAGTTGACGAACATTTTGCGGGACATCAAGCCTGACGCAAAGCGCGGGCGCATCTACTTGCCGCTGGAGGACCTGCGTCGGTTCGGGTACACGGAGGAAGAGTTGTTCGCGGGTGTGTACAACGAGCGCTTCATCGAACTGATGAAGTTCGAATGTCAGCGGGCGCATGAATATTATCGACGCGCCAAGCGCTCGCTCGCCGAGGAAGAC
>JBFYQI010000298.1:0-2652 GCA_041302875.1 Ignavibacteria bacterium | reverse complement strand
GACGCTGTACGTCGGTTGGCCCTCACTTCAGCAGGGGATCAAGAAGATCCTGCGCGGCGCCAAGGTCGTCGCGATGGAGTATTCGCCGATGTGCGCGATCCCGTATGTAGCGACGGTCGATGCGGGAACGATCGAGTTGGTGAAGAAATCCTCGGGTGCGAAGATCGTCTCGTCGGCGAACTTGATCGCCCATTTCGAGGCGCGGTGGACCGAGGAGCAGCGCGCAGACAATTTTGAAGCGGCGGCGCATCTCTACGCGACGGCGCAGGAGGCATTCCGCTTCATCGGTCAGCGCATCAAATCGGGGACGCGAGTGACCGAGTATGACGTCCAGCAGTTCATGCTCGCGGAATTCGAGAAGCGCGGGATCCGCTCGGACAGCGATCCGAATTGCTCGGTCAACGCGAATGCGGCGAATCCGCATTACGAGCCGACGAAGCAGATCCATACGGAGCTGAAGACAGGGGATCTTGTGTTGATCGATCTGTGGGCGAAGAAGAACAAGGCTCGCTCCGTGTATGCCGACATCACCTGGATGGGATACATCGGCGAGAGGGTGCCGGAGGAGTACGAGCGGGCATTCCAGGCCATACGCGGAGCGAGGGATGCGGCGGTCGATTTCCTGCGCGATGCGCTTGCGAAGAGGAAAGAAGTGCGAGGGTACCAAGTCGACGACGTGACACGCAACTATGTTGCCAAGCGCAAGCTGGCGAAGTATTTCATCCATCGCACAGGGCATTCCATCGGCGAAGAGGTCCACGGCAACGGCGCGAACATCGACAACCTTGAGACGCACGACGAACGTCGCATCATTCCGATGTCGTCATTCTCGATCGAGCCCGGTGTATACTTCACCGGAAAGTGGGGAGTGAGAACCGAGATCGACGTTTACATTTCGAAGGAAGGAGAGGTCATTGTCACCGGTGGCAAGCCGCAGGAGACGATCATCCCGATTCTGGCGGAGTAGCGGCGGAAGTTCTGACATGATTATGAATGTCCCACACCAAGGCCTGGTCGCAAGACCGGGCCTTTTCGTTGGACGGCAATGCGCTCCATTCCTTCGCAAACCACTCCCGGCATCTTAACCTGCCGGGGGCGTTTCTCACAGATTGGCCTTGACAAATGGAATCCATTGTTGTATATTGGAAACTAATAATACGATAATCGTTTCCAATAGAATTCAGTCGGTATTCGTTGATTTTCAGGGCCTGTTCCCATCCGTAAACCGAAACCGGGGACAGCCTCAAGGTTTCCTCATGATCGCTGATTCTACATCATCTCCAGACGAACGCCAGCGCATCCTCGATGCCGCAGAGGAGCTCTTTCGCAACGAGGGATTCCAACGGTCCTCCATGGATGACCTGGCAAAACAACTTGGGATGAGCAAGAAGACGATCTACAAGCACTTCCGCTCGAAAGATGAACTCACAAAGGAGATCATCCAGCGGACTATGAACTATTTGTCGCTCCATGTCCGCGAGATCCTTCATGCCGATCGTCCATCGGTTGAAAAACTCGCCATGCTCTTCACCTTCTTCGGATCGCAGTATTCACGGTTCTCAACGATTCTGAAGACGGATCTCCTCAAGTTCCGTCCTGAATTGTGGAGAGAGGTCGAAGCGTTTCGGCGCTACATGGCGCGGACAGAGATCCTTCCCATGCTCCATCAGGCGAAGAATGAGGGGGTGCTTCGTCCCGATGTGAATCCGAATCTGCTCTTCATGATGGTCCTCTCCAGTATCGAGGGGATCCTGAATCCGCAGGCACTCGCTCAGCAGCCCTTCTCGGTCGAGGAAGCTTTTACCGGTATCTTCAAGACGCTTTTTGAAGGGGCGATGACACCTGAGGCAATCACCCGGTTGAATGAACGATTTCAGTCCCCATACCATTTTGACATCTCGAGGGTTTTATGAATTACCCAGACCGAAACAAGCACCGTACCGCTCGGCGGTTCATCGCCGCTGGGGTCTTGGCTGTCCTCGCTCTTCTGACCGGCTGCGGAAGGGACGATGGGAGCGCCGTGAGTGCCACCGGCACGATCGAGGCAACCGAAGTGACGGTGAGTGCGCAGGCGGGAGGAATCGTTCAGCGCATCGTCGCCGACGAGGGAACGATCGTCCGTCGGAATGATACCGTGCTGGTGATTGACGCGGTCGATTGGGTGCTCCAGCTGCGTCAGGTGGAGGGGGCGTATGCTTCGGCGAACGCACAATATCTCCTCGCGTTGCGCGGTGCACGTCGTGAAGACATCGCCCAAGGCGAAGCGACATACCAGAGCGCCGAGACCGACCTGAAACGCATGGAGGATCTCACCAAGAGCAATAGCATCCCGCAAAAGCAGCTGGATGACGCGAGAACGCGCTTCACTCTCGCACAGCAGGCGCTCGAGAGGCTGCGTCGCGGCTCCCGGCCGGAAGAAGTGGAAATGGCGCGCGGCCGAATGGAACAAGCGAAGGCACAGCGGGATGCGCTCCAGAAGAAGGTCTCCGACTGCATTGTGACCGCTCCGATCAACGGCGCTATCACCAAACGCTTCGTCGAACGGGGAGAACTCGCCGGCTCAGGTGCGCCTCTCTTTCGGATTGCAGATCTGAACGAAATGGAGACGACGATCTACGTCTCGGAGGCCGATCTCCCTCGCATCGCCCTTGG
>JBFYQI010000278.1:0-8000 GCA_041302875.1 Ignavibacteria bacterium | reverse complement strand
TTAGCTTGTCCTAATCATTTCAGCCTCAAACTCCGCGCAGGAGACAAACTGAAGTTTGTCCAACAATGCGATACGCCGAAAGCGTTGGACAAGCTTTAGCTTGTCCGAACTATTTCAGCCTTATTCTCCGCGCAGGAGGCAAACTGAAGTCTGTCCAACAATGCGACACGCCGATAACGTTGGACAAGCTTTAGCTTGTCCTAATCATTTCAACCTCAAACTCCGCGCAGGAGACAAACTGAAGTTTGTCCAACAATGCGACACGCCGAAAGCGTTGGACAAGCTTTAGCTTGTCCTAAATGAACAAGCCTTGAACCCCGCAGTTCAGACTGACAAGAGTTTGTCAAATCGAGCTCCTTCTCCGATCGAAACAACATACGCTTTCCCACCAACTCTCTCGATCGCCTCCGCAACTTCCTCGGCTTTTTCCGGAGCGTAGGCGAACATACATCCGCCGCCGCCGGAACCGTTGATCTTGCCGCCTAGAGCGCCGGCTTTCAACGCAGCATCGATCATCCGATCGATCTTCGGTGTAGAGATGCGCAACACGTCTCTGAGGACCGCCTGATGCTCATTCAAGAGAGAGCCAACCTTCTGTCGATCGATGAGGGTCGCCGTTAGGACTTCCCTCGCCAAGAACGTGATGTCCCGGTTACGAATCGTCCCAATGAACAATTTCGATTGTTGATTGGTGAGTTCTGATTTTAACTGATCAAGATCTGAAATTGACGCGGTATGAAGCGTGAAGCCAGGATGCGATTGCGCTAGACGCTTCGACACCGCAACGACCTGATCTTTCACGCGCGCGAGGATCGACTTGGTGTCCTTCGGTTCGCCGGAATCTCCCAATACGAATGACCCCAGATCAGATCGAAGATGCGCAATCCGGATCTTCGGTTCGAATTCCAGGAAGATCGTTCCTCCGATCGCCGTTGAAAAGTGATCCATCATCCCGCCAGGCTCGCCGAACTCCAACACCTCCGCCGCATGCGCCAGGACCGCGATGCGCTCCGGCGCCAACTCCTGTGCCTGATCGCTCATTCGAGCAAGGAAGTTCACCCATGTGACGATGAGCGCCGAAGAACTCGACGTCCCGGAATTGATCGGGATATTCCCCCGAACCGTGCAGTCAAATCCAGAGGTGAACGTGAATCCATTCCTCCGCATCACGTTGACGACACTGCGGAAGTAATCGCGTTCGACGAGATACGGCAACGGACCGTCAAACGAGAATGATTCCGAAGAATTGATGTCCGGAAGATGAAGATTCACTATTTGCGAATTGTTCCTTCTGCCTTCAATAGCGATCCTCAATGAGATCGCAGCCGGGATCACCGGAAGCCCCAGGTAATCCTGGTGCTCGCCGAAAAGGCAGATACGGCCGGGGGATGACGAGGCAAGCTCAGATGAGTCAATTGTTGTCATTGTCGAAGTCATAAGGCAGAAGTCAAAAGGATGGGCAGGATCTAGAGCGAAGCGGGCAGAGTATTCGCCCTACGTGATCCTTTCAAGGCAACCCTTTTGCCTTATGAGTTTTGAGTTGTCCTTCTGCTCCAGGCTCCAGGCTCCCGGCTCTCGGCTTCTTCTCGCCATCATTTCCACAACTTCCCCACCACCCACACCAGCGCAGCACCACTGACGACGAATACGACCAGCAATCCCCAGGCGTAGTCCATGCGTCCGTAGAGGAAGTTGCCAACAGTAAACAACGAAGACCAGATCGCGGTGCAGCCGGCGGCCCAGCCGAGAAGAGCAAGCGGTATGTTCTCCCGTTGCGCGACAGCAGCATCCTCTGCGATGCCTGCCTCCTCCCTGATCTTCTTCCAGCCCGGTCCGAACGGACGAACCTTCTTGTAGAACGAAACCAGTGTTTCCTTGTCCGTCACCGGACCGAATAGCGCAGTGGCGATCCAACTGACGCTTGTCACTGCAATGGTCACGATCAGAGCGATGTGCGTGCTCATTTCGATCCCATTCTTCCGCAGGATCAGAATGCCTATCGAAACCACAAACGAACTCACCATCGCAACGACTTCCGACCAGGCATTGACGCGCCACCAAAACCATCGAACAAGATACAAGAGACCCGTCCCTGCACCGACTTGAAGGATGATATCGAAGGCATCTTTCGCCGTGTCGAGGAAGAAGACGAGCGATGAAGAGAACAAGAAGAGACCGACCGTCACGATCCGCCCGGCGAACACGTAGTGCTTCTCCGTCCCATCCTTCTTCATGAATCGACGATAGAAGTCATGGACGAGGTATGAAGCCCCCCAGTTCAAATGCGTGAGTATTGTCGATGAGTTTGCAGCGATCAGTCCGCCGACCATCAATCCGATGAAGCCGACCGGGAGGAACTTCAGCATTGCGGGGAACGCGATATCATGTCCGATCAAACTCGGATCAAGATGCGGGAATGCCGCCTGGATGTCAGAAAGCTGCGGATAGATGATAAGCGAGGAGAGCGCGACGAGGATCCAGGGCCACGGACGGAGCACGTAGTGTGCAATGTTGAAGAAGAGAACTGCACCAAGCGCGTCTTTCTCGGATTTCGATGCGAGCATCCGTTGAGCGATGTAACTTCCTCCGCCGGGTTCGGCTCCCGGATACCAGACTGCCCACCATTGGACCGCTATGGGCATGATGAACACCGCGATGGCGATGTCCCAGTTGTTTGTGAAGTCAGGGAGCATGTTCAGGTAGTTGATGCCGCCAGGACCGGTGAGATGAGAAACCTTATCGACCATTCCGCTGAGCCCGCCCACTTCCGGGAGCTGGAGGGCGAAGTATGCAGCAGCAATAACGGCCGACATCTTGATGAAGAATTGCACCATGTCGATGACCAGAACTCCCCAGAGTCCCGCATGTGTCGCGAACACGACATTGAGCAATCCGACGGCTCCGAGCGTCTGCCAACGGTCGAGTCCGAACAACACGCCCGCGATCTTGCACGCAGCAAGGTTCACCGTCGCCATGATCATGCTATTGAAGAAGAGGCCGAGATAGACCGAGCGAAAGCCGCGGACGAAGCTCGCCGCCTTTCCCGAATAGCGGAGCTCATAGAACTCGAGGTCGGTCATGACCCCCGACCGTCGCCAGAGCCGGGCATAGAAGAAGACCGTCGAGACACCGGTCAGGACGAACGCCCACCAGACCCAGTTTCCCGCAACTCCTTGCCGCCGAACGATATCCGTCACAAGGTTCGGCGTATCGCTGCTGAACGTTGTTGCGACCATGGAAAGGCCGGCCAGCCACCAAGGAACGGACCGCCCGGAGGCGAAGAATTCGGCCGTATTCTTGCCGGCACGTCTGCCAAAGAAGAACGCCGGGAAGAAACAGACGATCAGGGAGATGGCAACAATGACCCAGTCGATGAATTCGAGGCGCATGGGACGAGTCCGAGTGTGAAGTGGATGCCGGAACAGAATAATGAAAGAAGACCGCGGAAGAAACACGAATTTGCTTAACCACTTCTAATATGCCCAGACGATTAATCCGTTGAAAGGCCAACGAAATTTCGATATTTTGCAGTATTGAACAAAAGGAGAACGAACCCGTGTCGCTCAAGAATGCCATGGTCTTAGATGCAGAACAGGAGATCGCATCGATCTCGAAAGCCATTCAGCATCAGGTACGAGAAGTGCTTCGCCGTCGCGGAGCAGTCATCGCGGTTTCCGGGGGAATTGACAGTACTGTTTGCGCAGCCCTCTGTACCCGCGCCCTTGGTCCAGACAATGTCTTCACAATCGCGTTGCCGGAACGAGATTCTTCCTCTGAATCCTCGTCTCTTGCCCGCAAGCTGGCGACCAGCCTTGGCGTCCGTCACGAGGTACGGAACATCGAACCAGTGCTCCGCGGAGCCGGATGCTACGACCATCAGCGCGAGGCTATTCAGAAGCTCTTCCCGGAATTCGCAGACGATTGGAAATACAAGGTCGTTCTCCCTTCCATTCTTGAAGAGAACAGGCTCAACGTCAGCCGCATCACGATCCAGAAGCCGTCCGGCGAAACAATGACTGAACGATTGCCCCTCGCATCGTACCTTCAACTCATTGCTGCGACCAATTTCAAGCAGCGGACGCGGACGATGATGGCATATTATGATGCCGACCGTCTCAACTACGCAGTCTGCGGAACGCCCAATCGCCTGGAATATGACCAGGGCTTCTTCGTAAAGCAGGGAGACGGCGCCGCAGACTTTAAGCCGATCGCGCATTTATACAAGACTCAAGTATTCCAGCTTGCCGAAGCTCTCGGTGTGCCCGAGGAAATCCGCAAACGAACCCCGACCACCGACACCTTCTCGCTTCCGCAAACGCAGGAAGAGTTCTACTTCTCGCTCCCCTATCAACTCATGGATCTCTGCTTGTACGCGCACAATCACGGCATCTCCGCGGCAGAAGCGGCGAAAGAGATCGGCCTGACCGAGCTACAGGTCCAACGCGTGTTCAAGGACATCGAGGCGAAGCGAAGGGCGACACTGCCATTGCACATGCCTCCCATGTTGGCAGTGAAAGTCCCAGAAATCCAGCGTTTGATTGAGGAAGCTACTAGGCAATAAGAACCAAGATCGCAAGAACACAAGAGCCAAACAAGACCAAGAACGCAAAGATACAAGGACCAAGTCTTCTCAAACGGAATGATATCAATTTGGGACCCTTGATTCTGGTCCTTGGTTCTCGTTTGGCTCTTGGCGCTTGGTATCTTGGATCTTTGATCTCTCTATGTGCGGTATAACAGGAATTCTAAATATTTCTCCATCATCTCCCCCACCAACTCTTGAGCTGCTGGGGAACATGATCGGCACGCTCCGTCACCGCGGTCCCGATGCGTTCGGGGTCTACCGTGATGCGCATGTTGGCCTTGCCCAGGCTCGTTTGTCCATCATCGATCTTTCGACCGGCGACCAACCTATCGCGAATGAAGACGGAACAACTTGGATCGTCTTCAACGGTGAGATCTTCAACTATATCGAGCTGAAGGACGAACTCGAGAAACTCGGCCACCGGTTCAGAACGAAATCCGACACCGAGGTGATCGTCCATGCCTACGAGGCGTGGGGCGATGAGTGCTGGAACCGGTTCAACGGGCAGTGGGCGGTTGCGCTGTGGGATTCAAGGAGGAGGATCTTCACGCTCTGCCGGGATCGCGTCGGCGTGCGTCCCTTGTATGTTCACACCGGCAGCGGACGCGTTCGCTTCGCCAGTGAACTCAAGGCGCTATTCGCAGATCCTGCCGTCCAACGCCAAATCGACCCGCGAGGGATCGCTCAGGTCTTCACCTATTGGGCAGCCGTTGCTCCGCAGGATGTTTTTATCGGGATCGAGGAGCTGCCGCCGGGGACGGTCCGAACGTACAAACCCGATGGCTCATTCACCGAAAAACGCTACTGGCATCCAAGATTTCCCATCGGAGAGGCCGATCCCCGAGGCGGATTCAATGCTGCTGCCGATCAGTTGCTTGAGCAGCTCCGCCAGGCGACATCCCTCCGGATGCTGCGCGCCGATGTGCCCGTCGGAAGTTATCTTTCCGGAGGACTCGACAGCTCGTTCGTCGCTCGCTTGGGACGTGCGTACGCGCACGGATCATTTCACACTTTTTCCATACGTTTTGCTGACGCCGAGTTCGACGAAACAGAGTTTCAGCGGGCGCTTGCGCGCACCATGGACAGCGATCACCACGAGATCGTCGTCAGCCGCGCGGACATCGCCCGGGTATTTCCAGATGTGATTCGTCACACGGAGCGACCACTCCTCCGCACAGCCCCGGCTCCCTTGTTTCTTCTCTCCGGAGCAGTTCGCGAAGCGGGGATCAAGGCGGTCCTAACCGGCGAAGGTGCCGACGAATTCCTCGCAGGTTACGACCTCTTTCGTGAGGCGAAGGTGCGGGAGTTCTGGGCACATCAGCCAGTGTCGACAGCGAGGCCTCAGCTCTTTGATAGATTATATCCTTATCTTGCCCGCTCACCAAAGCAAGCTCGCGGGATGGCATTGGAGTTCTGGAAGCGGGGACTCGCAAACACGGCACATCCTGGATTCTCCCATGAACCCCGGTGGTCAACAACGTCGGCTTTGCATCGGTTTTTTGGCGAAGAAACGCGGCAACACCTTCAGTCAACGCCGCCGTCCGACCCGCTCGCGAACCTCCCTGATGATTTCAAGAGATGGGAGCCCCTTGCGCGTGCGCAGTATCTGGAGATCTCAACGTTGTTGTCGTCGTATCTCCTCTCTTCGCAGGGAGACCGGATGCTGATGGCTCATTCGGTGGAGGGACGATTCCCATTCCTGGATGCGGAGATGATGGAGTTTTCGAACAGCCTTCCGGCCCATTACAAACTCGCGGGATTGGAGGAAAAGCAGATCCTGAAGCATGCGGCGAGGGAATACGTTCCCGCGGAGATCCGGAAACGGAAGAAGCAGCCGTATCGCGCACCGGACGCCGCAAGCTTCATCGGGAAGGATGCGCCGGCATACGTCGCAGAGATGTTCTCAGAAGAGGCGGTGAAAGCATTTGGCGTCTTCTCGCCAGAAGCTGTGCGCGGTCTGTATCAGAAGTGCGTAGCGAGAGCGGACAAGGCGGGCGAAGCAGGTTTATTCAGCAACACCGACAACATGGCGTTCGTGGGAATTCTCTCAACGCAGTTGTTGGCGAATGAATTTGTTAGGAAGGTCCCAGCGTCAGCAGGACCGGTGCAGTTCCAGGTCTGTGTTGACCGATTGTAAAAGAATTGCGCGCAGAGAACGCGGAGACAGAAAGAGAGTGCGCAAAGCAAGATTATTTATTGTAAATATGATCCCCTTTCTTTGCGATCTCTTTTCTGAACCTTTGCGTGCTCTGCGAGATCATCTTCTAAATTCGTTTTTCTCACAGGAGGAGCAGTGGCAGATACAACCAATAATCGTCGTGAACAGATCCGCGGTTACATCCGCAGTAATTTCCTGTTCGACCCGAACAAGCCGTTGAACGACACAGAGTCGCTTCTGAACGCAGGGATCATCGATTCAACGGGGGTGCTGGAACTCATCGGTCACCTTGAAGCGACCTACAATATCAAGTTTTCTGACGCGGACCTGACAGCGGAGAACTTCGATTCAGTGGAGAAGATCGTGCAGTTTCTGGAAGGGAAACTTGGGGCTTAGTTAGAAGAAGAACACGGAGAAACACAGATAAAAGCGGATGGACACAGATGATTTGATTTGGTACTAATATCAATCGTTTATCTGTGCAAATCCTCTTTCATCTGTGCCCATCTGTGTTCCGCTTCTAACCTCGTCCGTGGTCCGCCTCTAACACAGCCCTACCGCTTCTTTGCATCCTCATCCAGAGCCTCCTGGATGGCCCCCAACAGACCCCCGATCTCCGAGCCTTTCGCAAAAAACGCGTAGGCTCCTTTCGCCATAGCTTCCTGCTCCAACTGCGGCGATGCGTATCCTGTGACGATGATGACCTTCGCGGTGGGATGGACGCGGCGCACTTCGACCAGGACGTCGAGTCCGTTCATCGTGGGGAGTCCGATGTCGAGCAGCACAAGGTCCGGCTTTTCCGCTTCGCAGATCTCGATTCCCCGTGGTCCGTCGGCGGTCGAGTAGACGAACCGATTGTCCCGATCGAGCATGCTGCTGAGGGCGGCAAGCATGAGCTCGTCGTCATCGATAACCAAGACTTTCTTCTTCTGCGGCAAACGGACCTCCTTATCGAACGCGCCTAAATGTCGATATCTTCGGCGAGAATCTCAAGGGGGATTAGAGGATTTTCACGCAGAGCACGCGGAGGGATAAATGTAAGGACGCAGAGGGGAGGAATGATTATTGAATGTCAGCAATCAAAAACACCCCTCTGCGAGCTCGAATCAACTCTCTGCGTTCTCTGCGTGATTGTCTTCTAAACAAGGACAGGGCACGAGGATCGCTCCTGTGCCCTGCCTGGGGGAATCTTGTAAAAAGCGAGGCAGTCAGGCTTCGACTGCGCTCAGCCTGACTGCCGCCAGCATCACTTCAACA
>JBFYQI010000220.1:0-4038 GCA_041302875.1 Ignavibacteria bacterium | reverse complement strand
CACCTATCACCAATAGTTGTTATCGGCATCGCTTTGAGTGTTACATGAGGCGTACGCCCAATCCCATTGTACAATAATAGTTGCGCACACAAAGCAGAGGAGTACCCGAATGAATATCCTTCGCGCCTTCGTTCTCATTCTGTGCGGACTGGCCCTCGCCTATGCCGCACTCGATGCACAAGTACTCACGAACACTTGGAACCCGACGGGGAACGCGGGTCAGACCTGGACCTCTCATCAATTCCGGGATATTGCAGTCAATACGACAGGCGGACCGTACGATGGCCGAGTATATATGACAAGCAGTGCGACAACGCTTGGAGTGATCTACTATGACAAAACGACATGGCAGAATTCGACGGCGCCAGCGATCACGCCGGACGGTTCGTTCGCTGCCACACCGCCAACGGGGACGTGGGGATCATCCGCGCCGTACGGCATCGCCATCGATGGAGAAGGATACGTCTATGTCGCGGACTACACGAACCGGAAGATCGCACGCTACAACGGCGACGGAACAGGCGGAGCGTGGTTGAAACAACCGGGAGGAGTGACGGATCTTGTGCTCACAAGGCGCCCGCGCACCATTCGCATCACTGGCTCCGGGGAGAATACAAGAATCTATTATGGTGATGGATCGACCTCGGCCCGGTCGCAGAATATCTACGAGATCCTCCCGAGCGGTGATGGCTGGATCGAACGACTCCTACTTGTGTCGACAACGACGAGGAATTCAACTGTTTACTGCGTGCTCAAGAAGAATGATGCCAATACCGTGTATGTCGGATACAGCAGCACGACGGGAATGCAGAAGTTCGACTCTGTCGGGTCCGGTCCCTGGATGCGGGACACCAACTTCGTCCCCGGAGGATACACTGTTCGCCCGGTGAATGGAGCAGCATTCCTCGACGCCGAGAATAACTACATCGCAATCACGGATATGGGAAGTCGTCAGCTCTACGTTCTCGACGGCCGATCCGGTTTGCGGCTCGCGAGCCGAACCTTCGGCCTCTCGGGCGCGACGCCCAACGTGAATGCTTCTGTTGCGGTGTATTCGCCGGATACCCTGTTTGTGAATGCAGGACGATCCTCGACGCCCGGGCGCGGAGGATACTTTGAGAAGATCGCATCTGACGTTCCCATCCGAGAAAGCGGAATCGCGTATCGTTCGGCTGTCAGTGGCTCGTTCACGTCTGCCTCAACATGGGAAGCCTTTGATGGAAGCACTTGGAACGCAGCGACGCATGTGCCATACCTTCTGGACAGCGCCATCACGATCCTGGATGGTGACACGGTCAGCATCACTGCGGCGACCTCAGCGGACCAGTTGATCGTCGAACCCGGAGGAGTTCTGCGAACGGCGGCGTCCATCACACTTACCATGAACAACGCTCCCGGCAGTGATCTGCTTGTCAATGGTGAGTTCCTCAACTTGGGAGGATTTGCCTTCCGTCCCGGAGCCATCGCCGAGATCGCGAATGGAGGGCGATTCGTGCACAATTCAACGACTTCCATCACGACCCCCATGGCGAGCGTCTCATTTGCCGACAGTTCGATCATGATCTACCGGGGCCGTTCCACATTGACGCCTTCAACCGCATTCCCTGGACGAACATACGGGAACCTGTTGTTCGAGAGCACCTCCGGACGCATGACGATCAGTCTCACGTCTGGCTCTGCGCCGCTGACGGTGAAAGGGGCTTTGGGAATTGGAACGCTGGGAGTCGGCCAGGTCACCTGGTCGACGAATGGATACACCGGAGCCATCGGGGTCGCAGGACCAATGTCGATCGGCGTTGGATCGGTCTATACCTGCGGAGCGAGCGTTGTTTCCGTGGGTTCGGATTGGTTGAATCAGGGAACATTCAATGCAGGCACGGGAACAGTCCGATTCACGGGGACTGCGCTTCAGTCTTTGACTCATACCGGTACGGGAGCCTTCAATGCGGTCGAGTTTGCGAATGCCGCCGGCATCGGCTTGCGAAGCAATGTGACGTTCAACGGAGTGGTGACTTTCGGTTCCGGTCCGATCTTCCTCGATACGCTGAACGTGACATTAGGCGGTTCAGCATCGGTGGTTGGCGCAGATGCGGGGCGGTGTTTTGTGACCACGGCGAGCGGACGGGTCATCCGGGGGATTGGCGCGGGGTCTTCATTCGTTTTTCCGGTTGCATCCGATGCTCTTTCATACAATCCTGTGACCATTGTGCTTGATCCGGCGGATCCCGTGGAAACATTCCGCGTTCACGTCGGTGCAGGGCTTATCCCGAGTACGTCGAACGATCAACTCGCGGTAGGAAAGACCTGGTTCATCGATGAGACAGTTGCCGGAGGGAACAACGCGACGCTGACATACCAGTGGAATACACCGGACGAAGGTCCAGGATTTGACCGGTTCCTTTCGGCCGCATGGCGACATGATGGGACGAACTGGCTCCAGGTTTCTCCGGTCACGCTCAGCGGGTCGGGGCCGTATGTTGCGAGCACAACGATTCCGCAGCAGACGCTCGGTTCATTCTGCATCGCGATGGAAGGGGCATTGCCGGTGCAGTTGACCGGATTCTCGACATCTGCAACTACGCACGGGGTTGTGCTTTCTTGGCGGACGGCGACGGAAACGACTTGCGCAGGGTTTGAGGTGGAACGAAGAGGCGTCAGTGGTCAGTTGTCAGTAGCCAGTAATCAGTTGTCAGTGGTCAGTGGGGAGTGGCAGAGGGTTGGATTTGTGGCGGGGGCGGGGAACAGTGCAACGCCGAGGGAGTACTCGTACGCCGACAACACGGTCACGCCGGGGCGGTTTGTGTATCGCCTGAAGCAGTTGGACAGCGACGGCAAGTTCGAGTATTTTGGAAATGCCGAAGTAGAAGTCGGCATCGCACCGAAGGAATTCTCCTTGGCAGACAACTTTCCTAATCCATTCAATCCTTCCACGCTCATTCGGTTCACCGTGAGAGAAGATGCGCACACGACGCTTCGCGTCTTCGATGCGATCGGCCGCGAGGTGAAGACTCTCTTCGACGGTCCGGCGCAAACCGAGCGGTTCTATGATGTTCGCTTCGAGGCAACCGGATTGGCAAGCGGCATCTATTTTTACGCGCTCCAAAGCGGTAGCGATAGGATGGTGCGGAGGATGCTGCTGGTGAAATAACCGATCCAAGTTCGGAGTTGGGAGTGCGCCCGCCTGCCTGCAACGATTCGCTGAGGCGGGCAGGGAGTGAAGAATCTGCCATTCGGAACCCGGTAATGACGACGCCGCAATTCTGATCCCCGGTCTCTTGTGCGAATGAGGCCGGGGATCTTCATTTCTCGCCCCGTTTCGATTCAACGTGTTTGTAGAAATTACAAGGCCGCCTTAAAATAGCGTCTCCTGTTTTTCCAAATATTCCTCGTTTTTGATTTGTTTTTGACGCTTTCCCCGTTTCCCCGCTTCCCCGTTTCCCCCTTTCCCCCCTGGCACTCGTGATGCCCCTCACGAGGCTGGAGATCGAAAGGGAAACAGAAATGAGGTCTGCGGTTCTGCTGGGATTGGCTGGTTTGGCGAGTTTAGTGGTACCGACAGGGGCGTTGGCACAGACGGCAACCTATTCCGACGTGCTTGTGGTCATCAACGAGAACAGCGTAGCATCGGATAGCATTGGCAGTTACTTCGCCTCTGCGAGAGGCATCCCGTCGCAGAACATCGCGCGCATATCCGTCCCAACCTCCGAAGAGATCGACAGTCTGCAATTCGAAGACCTTCGCTCAAAGGTTGAGAGCATCCTCGTTGGCCGTGGGCTCACCGACCAGATCAACTTCATCGTCACGACCAAAGGTGTTCCGTTGAAGGTGAAGCGGGTCTCGCAGTTCAATAACTCCTCTGTCGAAAGCGAACTTTCGCTCATCCTCGGTCCGTATGCGAGCAACATAGGCGGCTACGGACGCATCGTTTCTCCGTACTACGGCAAGCGTGAGGACTTCACCCGTGCCAAGTTCGGGCTGTACCTGGTGACGCGGCTTGACGGTTACACCGTCGTGGACGTGAAGGCGATGATCGACCGC
>JBFYQI010000203.1:0-11351 GCA_041302875.1 Ignavibacteria bacterium | reverse complement strand
CCGATGATCCGGATGCCGCCTGAACCCGACCTATGATTTCCAAAGAAGAAGTTCCCTTCGACGACGCATCGATTGCCATGCCGCAGCGTCAACGTCGCCTGGCAATCCACGAACGTGTTTCCCCGATACACGTTTTCGCAGGATTTGTTCGAGATCGCTTCGATCTCGCCATTGCACTTCTCGAACAGGTTGTACTCGACCGTCGTATATGAATCATACATCGACCAGTCGCTCGTCCCCACGCGAATCGTCTCTCCCCCATTCACGCCCAGCGGAGGACGTTCCGCGAAATAGTTGGAGTCGATGCGATGGTAGTTCGGCTTCGCGGACAACCAAACGACCAGCGTCGTTCCCGAGTGCTTCTTCCCTCGGAGGTAACAGTGATCGACGCGATTGTGGGTCCCGTACAACGAGATCCATTTGTAGTCCGTCGTGTTTACGGCGGGATTGTAGTCGATGATCGAGCAGTTGGTCAGCCGACAGGAATCGCTCTCCCCATTCGATCCGCGGAACTCCACGACCGCGCCCGAGGCACTATATCCATCCCGGAACAACAGTCCGTCGACCACCAGATGTCTTCCGGAGATCCGCAGTGTGGAAGTGCCGGTGAGAACCACCCCGCCGTATGATTCGGCGCGCAGGATGATGGGAGCCGACGGAGTACCATAGCCAGCAAACATCAACGATTGATCTGTCCACACACCATTTGTCAGAGTCAACGTGTCGCCCGGTCGGGCCGTGGACAGGGCAAGGGCAAGTTCTGCGGCGTTGGAAACGCGGTATTCCATGCCGTTCATCGGGGCAACGAGGGAAAACAGCAGCAATATCGTTCTCTTCATAGAATGAAGATAGAGCATCTTCTCCTCAGATAGAAGAATCTTGATCAGGCAATGGAACAACCTCCATCCGAGCTCTGGAAGGTTGATCAATCGGTGGACTATGATCGCGGTCACGTAGCCTTCATTTGGCTCCGACACCTTTCTGCATTCTCGTCCGGATTTTCCGCAAATCTCTTCTGCATCATTTCATTACAGCTGCGCTGTAACGAATCGTTTCACCTTCTCCGCGTTTTGTCCGTCGTGATCATCTCTTCGATTATCAGCGGTTGATTTTAAGACGCATTGCACGATCACGTCCATCGCGGTTCATCATCAGAGCGTGGCACGCTCCTTGCACCGTTGCTTGTGCAATGACATAGATGCGTACATCAGCGACGCGGATGCACATCCGTACGCGATGAACGGAAGAGACCAACCATTCCGTCAATCGGTACGACAGCATGTGCTTCCCTCCCGCGTCCGATGCATGCACACATCTGGGCGGTTCGCGCGACTGATCCGCGCGTTCCCGCATATTCATCACGCTCTGCCGATGCGCGAGTGGGATCGGAGGTCCATTCTGTTCTCCATCGCGCCGCTCCCGAGCGCTCCGATGAATGCCACGTCTGGCAGTCCGGACAATCGATCCGTACGCACTGCCATTTCAACGAATTCACGTACAACAACCGGAGGTTCCCGGCACACGCGCCTATCTCTGTCGTGTGACATATCCATACGTGTTCTCTCTTGCCGCTCCGAGATGTGCGGACCGGCGCCTTGGTGCGCCTGTCGCCGCGATCCCGACCGCGCAGTGAGATGACACATGCGCATGCCGTTCCAAGCCCCGCCAGATCGTAGCGAGTGGGAGGTGGGTTGATGAGGGCTTACGGCACCCCACTCCGACGCATCAATGGGGTTGATGCCCGGTGTGCTGGTCCGTCGGCTGATGCACAGGATCTCAAGTGAACAATGAACTCATACGTCTCAATCATCCCCCCCTCACTGATCAACTCCCTATAGGAGGATTTACCATGCGGAACGTCTTGAACTCCCTCATCGTCGCCATCCTGTTGATGGGTCTCGTCAGCTGCACGATCGACAACCCTGTGGATACACCCATTCCGTCGGGCGCTGCGTTGTCCACGCAGGCGTATCAACCCTTCGCCCTCCCTGCCGGCAACGGACTTCAGAAGACCGTGAAGATCAGCGGAACCGTGACCGCGGCAGAAGGCGGCCAGCTTTCGTTCGAGCACAGCAAAGGCAATTTCGCGGTGAAGATCGTCCTGTCCTTTGGACCGGGCTCGGTCGAATCCGATATGACGCTCAACATGTTCGCCGATGACGAGGTCCTTTCAGCCACATTCGGACCCCACGGCACACAGTTCAAGAAGCCGGGAACGCTCTATGTTGAGGCGCGCGGTCTGGACATGAACGGCGACGTCAATGCGCTGAAGAATCGCCTGAAGCTGCTCTACAAGAACGAGATCACGGGCAACTGGGAACCGATCGAAGCCTACGGCTTCCAGGTGGACGCTGCGACCGGTACGGTCGTGTGCAAGAACGGCGTGATCAAGCACTTCTCACGCTACGGATTTGGTATCTAACCCACTACTCGGCAACGAACGGATTCCCTAACTCAGGGGCAAGGATACCGTCATGCAACTCATGGAGAACCATACAGGCTTTGCCGAGAGCCTCGGGCACTTGTTGAAGCGCTTCTGTCCAGAAGCGCTTCTCAAGCTGCTCAATGAGCAGGTGGAGCATCTCCGCGTCCTGGAATCGGAATTGATCGACCAGGCGAGAAGCAAGGAGAGCGAACTCCGCGCTGAGCACAGTTTCGTCGAAGCGGGTTACCTCGAGAACATCATCACCGAATGCGAGCGCGAACTCGGCAAACGTGAGTACCTCGAACTCATGGTCGAGCTCGGCTCGTTGTGCACGAAGTACGGCGAACACAGCGCCGCCAAGACCGTCTTTTCCAATGTGATCGAAGCCGCGGGAGCAGAAGTCCGCTTCGCCTCGATCGCCGGCACCGCCTTCTGCAAACGTGCTGAGATCCGCCTGCGACAGGCTCACTGGACCGGTGCGCAACTGGACCTGAAGAAGGCCGCGGCGATGTACAAGAAGGCAAAGGACGCGGAAGGGCTCGCGATCGTCGAGAACAGCTACGGCGTGTTCGCCAGCGAGCAAGGCGACGTTCGGAAGGCGACGACGCACTTCCGCCGGGCGCAATCCGGATTCGAGAAGAGCGGGAACGTCGAGCGAGCGAACACGTCGCTGATGAACCTGGGCATTCTCGCCACGATCGCCGGCCGGTGGGACGAAGCACTCGCCCACTACCAGCGCATTCTGCCGCAATTCGAGAAGCTTGGGCAAATGTCGCGCCTCGTCGAAGTCTATCACAACATCGGAATGCTGTTCCTCGCGAAAGGTGACCTGCGCGCGGCGATCAACCAGTTCGATGAAAGCCTGAGTCACGCCAATCTGCTTCACTACCGCGCATTCGCCGGACTCGCCTACCTTGGCAAAGCGGCGGCTTATGCTCGGCTTGAGGACTACCCGCTGGCGATGGTATTCGCCCAGAAGGCCCTCGGTATTTTCCGGCAACTGAACGACCAGCTCAGCATTGCCGACGCATACAAAGTGAAAGGCATCATTCACCGCGAGTTGGATCATCCCCAACTGGCGGAGTTGTATTTCCGAACGAGCCTTCGTCTGAATGAAGAATACAACAGTCCCCTGAACCTCGGCGAAACGTACGCAGAACTGGCGAAGCTGTATAAGCGGCTTCATCAGGAAAGCAAGGCAACGCAGGCAGTCAAGAAAGCGGTCACCTACTTCAAAAAGGTTGGTGCCCAACATGACGCCCGCAATGCCCAAGCGATCGTCGCGGCGTAGCAGTACTCGGATCACAACGGCATGCAAGTACAAGACCCGCTCAATCCTCGACAAACGTCCATTCCAGAGCATATCGAAGGAATCGTCGCCGGCGATGATCGCGCGAAGAATCTGGAGATCATTCTCCAGGTCACGCGGAAGATCACGCACAGCCTCATCCTGGATGAGGTCCTTGGTTCCGTCCTTGATTATGCTATTCGCGTTGCCCGCGCCGAGCGCGGGTTTCTGCTGTTAGCGGACGACAAGGGAACGCTCCAATGCGTCATCTCACACGATGCCGCGGGGGTCCCGCTCGAGCCGGGTGCGCTCAAGTACAGCCGGACCGTCGCCGACGACGTCTTCGCTTCCGGAGAGTCGGTGTGCGTAGAGAACGCGCAGCTCGACGACCTCTATGACCACCGCGAAAGCGTTCGGTCGCTGGAACTGGAGACCATCCTGTGTTCCCCGCTGACGGTGCGCGACGAGAAGATCGGCGTTCTGTACGTGGACAGCCGGCATATCCAGCCGGTCCATCGGGACGAGATCATCTATCTGTTCGAGATCCTGGCTGGCCAGGCCGCCATCGCCATCAAGAATGCCCAGTTGTACGAACGCGTTCAGACGTCGTTCCAGGAATTGGAGCGTGCGAACGAACGGCTGATCATTTTCGAGCGCCTTGCGATGAAAGGCGAGATGGCCGCCGAAGTGAGTCACGAATTGAACAATCTCATCAGCGTAGTCGCCTTCCACCTTGCGTCGTTCAAGCGCGGATTGAAGCGATTCACGAAGAAGGAGATCGAGGAGCGCATTGAGAAGATCAGCAGCGCTGTGAAGCGCATCTCGTTGTTCTCGCTCGGCCTTGCGGAATCGTCGCATCTGGCCGCTCGGCCGCTACCGGGGATGGTCAACGATTGCGTGCAAGAGACCGTTCGGTTCGTGCAGCCGCTCCAGAAGTTCCGCAAGGCGTCCATCATCACGACGTTCGATGCACAGTTGCCGCTCGTGTCATTCGACAAGCAGCAGCTCCAGCAGGTCGTTCTCAACTTCCTCACTAATGCGGTCGAAGCGAAGCCGGATGCACGGATCGACGTCATCACGACCGTGGTGCCGGAAAGGAACGCGGTCACGCTTTGCGTCCGCGACAACGGACCGGGAATCAGCCGTGAAGTGCTGGAGAAGCTCTTCAAAGAAAAAGTAACGACGAAGCCGACCGGTCACGGGTATGGACTCCCGATCTGTCGCAAGATCGTGGAGAACATTGGCGGCACGATCGGCGTGCATTCCGAGCCCGGGGCCGGAGCAGAGTTTTCGATTTCAATACCGATGGAGACCTGAGCGCAGGGAGAGATCGCAGGGGGTTTTCTTCCTGAAGGGGGACAGTGCGGTTGGATGGTCCGTCGGGGGAGCGCATCTCCGGGCCGCTTTGGCGGACGCTGAGGCGGCCGGTGCGCAGCATGGGGTGGGCAAATTGATGACAGGATGTCACGAGCAGTCGGATTATGACAAAACCCGTATTGGTCATTGGGGCGACGCGCGGAACTGGATTGATCATTGCCACGAGACTACTCGAGCATGGCACTCCCGTGCGTATCATTGCACGGAACCTGGTGAAAGCCCGCGCCGCATTCGGCAGCAATGCGGAGATCATCAAAGCGGACCTCAGCGCGCCGAACGGTGAATTCCAAAGAGCATTTCATGATGTCGAACACATCATCTTCACAGCCGCTGTTCCGCCGGGTCCGGCGACGGAAGAGCAGATCCGGGCAGTTGATTATGGCGGTGTCGTGGCAGCACTGCGCGCGGCTGCCGCGAGCGGGTTCAAGGGACGATTTCTCTACATGACCACGATCGGAACAACGCGGAAGTCGTTCGCTGGCTACTTGCTCGGAGTCATGAAAAAGGGGGTCATGCGCTGGCGGCGGGAAGCTGAGGAAGCGATCCGCACAAGCGACCTTCGCTGGACCATCATCCGGGCAGGAGTTCTGACCAACGACGGTGCCGGTCTTCGGCCGGTCGAATTGGTCAAAGGCGACATCCCGTTGAGATCGCGGTTCAAGATCGGGCGGGCAGATGTCGCGGATGTGTTCTTGGAAGCGATGAAATCCCGCTCAACGGAACGAAAGGAATTCAGCGTCATCTGGGCCAAAGGCGACGTTGCGTCGCTCGGCCTCCAATTGCAGCATATGTGACCCTTGAGGGAGGGATCGCATCCGCAACAAAGACGCCCCGGAAGATCAGCCGGGGCGTTTCTATTTATGAATGTCGATTTGCGAATGACGATCGGAGATTGCGGATCATTCCGTGTTGATCGGGCGAGAAGCGGAGAGTTCTTTCCAAGCCCGCTCGATGTACGGTTTGATGATGCGCGTGAATTCCTCATATGCCTGCGCCTTGAAGTGAAGCAGGTCGTCCTGATACAACTCGAGGCGCGGCTCCCCCGTTTCTGTGAACAGCGCCGGATTGACATCGATGAAGGTCACAGCGGGATGACCATCGCAATACGTGCGGACCAGTGCATTGACGGAATCGACGGAAGCCCATTTCTCACGTTTCTGCGGCGCACGATTGACCGAAACATAGAAGACCTTCGTCCGCGGGAGGCTGTCCGCGAGCCGTTCCGCAAATTGGAAGAACCGAGAGGCGATGGAATCTGCCGGCTGGTTGCCATTCACGTCATTGCTGCCGCAATAGTAGACAACGATCTTCGGCTGGTGTGGCAGGACGAGAAGATCCATATAGTAGAGGACCTCGATGGTCCGCGATCCCCCGAACGCGCGGTTATACACCGGGAGCGGAGCCATGTCGTCCTGCAGGCTCGTCCACTCACGAAAGATGCTGCTCCCGATGAAGCAGATAGCCTCGGTAGGCGGCGGCTGAACCGAATCAGCGGCCAGGTATTCCCGGATAGCCGATTGAAAACGGATCTTCTGCCCAGAGACGATCGTGTCGGGCGCCGCGCTTGCGGCGAAACCATGTGCGCGGTCACAACACGTCAGGAGAATCAGGCAGACAACGAATGACCTGAACATACACATGAATCCTCGTGATACGCTCTCCCGGAAACGGCTCTCCCCCCAACATCTCACATCTTTCATCTCACATCTCACATCTCTCATCTCACATTTTACATATCACATCTCACATTTTTTTATCTCACATCCCCCATTTGCCATATCACCTACCTCTTGATCCTCGCACTTCCACCCTTTGCCACATGGAGCAGCTCATCGAGCGTGATCATGCTTGTGTCGCCGCGTGTGGTCATGAGCATTGCACCGTGTGCCACGCCGAGGTTCACGCACTCTTGCGGACCTTTCCCGGTAAGGAATCCGTAGGTGAAGCCCGAGGCAAACCCATCCCCGCCACCGACGCGGTCTTCGATCTCGAGCCCAGGCATCTGCAGACCCTGATAGAAGGTCCCTTCGTGCCACATGATCGCGGACCAGTCGTTGATGCCCGCCGACTTCACGCCCCGCAAGGTGGTTCCAACGACCTTGATATTCGGGAAGTCCTTGACGACCTTCTCGACCATCCGCTTGAACGCGCTCGTATCGAGTTCTCCTTTTTCGACATCCACTCCCTCCACTTCGTAGCCCAGGACCTTCTGGAAGTCCTCTTCATTTCCTATGAGGCAATCGATGTACGGAACGAGCGGACGGGTCGTCTCGATCGCTTCCTTGCTTGACCACAACTTCGAACGGAAGTTCAGATCGTACGACACGATCGTCCCCGCCTCATGCGCGGCCTTGACCGCCTCGGCAACGACAAGCCGTGTCGACTCCGAAAGCGCCGTGAAGATGCCCCCCGTATGCAACCAGCGAACGCCGCGCTCAGCGAACAATTCCTTCCAATTCACATCGCCCGGCTTCATCCCAGCCGTCGCGGAATGTCCCCGGTCATACAGCGTGACGGAAGCCCGTGGTCCGAAACCCACTTCCGTGAAGTTCAGCCCGATGCGATCCTTCTTTCCCATTCCGTCATACCTTCGCGTGACGGCAAAGTCGGTCACCACTCCGACAGAGCGGGCATGGTTCCGCACAAGCGCTCCCATCGGCGAGTCGTTCAGTCCGCCGACCCAGCCGGTTCGCAATCCAAGCCGCGACAAGGCATAGGCGACATTGTATTCCCCACCGCCGACCCAGACCTCGAGCGACGGAGAGAATTCGATGCGTTGATGTCCCGGCGGGCTGAGGCGAATCATGCATTCGCCGAGCGCGACGAGGTCGTAGTTTGTCGACTGGACGGTTTTGATCTGCAGTGCCATTGATGCTCCTGGGAAGAAATGTTGGCAATACGTGTTTCTAATTACGGAAAATATGCGTGGAGATTCAAGGTGGGAAAGAAACAACAAGCTCGTCTGAAGAGAGGCGGTCTCTCCAAACGAGCTCGGGGTGTTGCGTTACAGAAGAGAAGAGACTAGAACCCATCTCAAAATCGGGTAACCGAGTCAGCCTGAGCTTGTCGAAGGCTGGATTCTTCGGCAAACGCACGCTTCGACAGGCTCAGCGTGACAATTGTTCCTCAACAAGAGCTTTTTGAGATGACTTCTACTTCAGCATCGTCATCCGTTTCACGAGCCGGCCGTTCGCGGTTTCGAGCGAATACATATACACGCCCGAGGAGAACTTCATGCCGTCGAACGACGCGCGGTAGTAGCGGCCAGGTTCGGCGAAGCCATCGAAGAGTGTTGCGACCACCTGGCCGACCATGTTGTAGACCTTCACAACTGCGCGGCCTTCGGTTGGCACAGTGAATTCAACTTCCGTCGTCGGATTGAACGGATTGGGAAAGTTGCCGAGGCTGAGCTGCTTCGCAGCCGCAGCGACTTCGACTTCAGCATTGCCGAAGTATTCGAAGCTACCGTCGTTGTCCACTTGCTTCAGGCGATATGCGTAGCGGCCTGGGGCGACGGTTTCGTCCGTGAACGAATACTCGTGCGGTGCATTGCTCGTGCCGTTGCCGGGAACATAGCCAACTTCTGTCCAATTGGCGATTTGTGATTGTTGATAGGTGATCGTCCTTCGTTCAACTGCGAAGCCTGCGCAATTCGTTTCCGTCACGGTGCTCCACGAGATCGCCGCGCCGGTGCGGGTTACCGTGGCGTTGAGGGAGGTCATTTGGACGGGGAGCGGTTCGTTGTTCAGATACAGCCTGCCACCATACGCTCCGGTAATCAGCTTGCCTCCATCAGAACTCATGGCGACTGAGATCCAAAACTTGCTAACATCTCCTGCGGGCCGGGTTTCCGTCCAACTGCTCCCACCATTTGCCGACACGTAAAGTCTGTCGAAAGTTGTTCCTGCGATTAGCTTGCTTCCATCAGAGCTCATGGCGGTTGTATACCAAGACTTGTTGGTAGCTCCTGCAGGCTGAGTTTCCGTCCAGGTGCTTCCCCCGTTGGTTGACACATACAGCCGGCCGGGAGCTGTTCCTGCGATCAGCTTGCTTCCATCAGAGCTCATGGCGGCTGTATACCAATCCTTGTCGGTAGCTCCTGCAGGCTGGGTTTCCGTCCAACTGCTTCCCCCATTGGTCGAAATATACAGCCTGCCGCCAGTTACTCCGGCAATCTGCTTGCTTCCATCAGAGCTCATATCGATTGTATACCAAGCCTTGTTGGTAGCTCCTGCAGGCTGAGTTTCCGTCCAGCTGCTTCCCCCGTTCGTCGACACATAGAGTCTACCGACATACACACCGGCAATCAGTCTGCTTCCATCGGAACTCATGGCGGTTGTCTGCCAGCTTTTGTCGACTGCTCCAGCAGGCTGGGTTTCCGTCCAGCTGCTTCCCCCATTGGTCGAAATATACAGCCTGCCGCTTTCTGCTCCGGCAATCAGCTTGCTTCCATCTGAGCTTATGGCGGCTGTATACCAATTCTTGTTGGCAGCTCCTGCAGGCTGGGTTTCCGTCCAATTGCTTCCCCCGTTGGTCGAAATATACAGCCTGCCGCTTTCTGCTCCGGCAATCAGCTTGCTTCCATCAGAGCTCATGGCGACTACAGACCAGTTGTTATCGGCATCTCCTGCGGGCTGGGTTTCCGTCCACGTGATGGTTTGAGCCTGGAGTGAAACTCCGGACATGATGATAAGTAGCAGATAGTACCAAGACAATTTCACAAGCGCTCCTCCTCGTCTGATGATCATCGTATGCGGAACCGTTCCAGTTCCTTTGGGATCGAATCCGGAAAGACGTCTTACTCGCATTTCATCGTTGTGCGGTGGTCACTGAAGAGACCTGTCTGGAGCATCAACATCCATGCCGCACGATATGCCTTTGCGGATAGAGGAAATCTGACCATTCCATGATTTCACCACCGAAGGATGGTGTCCAAATGTAGAATATTCAACAGAAGGGGGGAGCAGGGAAGGAGGGAACAACCGCGCCGTCGAACGATGCGCGGTAGCAGCGACCCGCTTCGGCGACATTGGTGATTGATGATTGCTGATCGGTGATTGCACGGCGTTCGATCTCGAAGCCTGCGCAATTCGTTTCCGTCGCGGTGCTCCACGAGATCGGTGCATCGGTGCGGGTTGCCGTGGCGTTGAGGGAGGTCATATGGACGGGGAGGGCGGCAGCTTCGCCGAGAGGGAGATCTCCAAACGTCGAGACCAAACTCACTACAGCACTATCTGTTGCCGTATTGACGACCGCTCCCAACAAGCTCCAACACGTTCCGGTTCCATTGTAGCGGGCTACATGTCATTGAATCGGCGAAAGCCATTGCCAATCCCGAAATCGCCGAGAAGATCAATGCGAAGCATCCGCAGATCCGAAAGGAAGGGCCGTTCGCATTCACGGCGGTCCTGAAGACCGAAGGTATCAACCAGTCCATATTCAAGTGCGAGACCCGGCATATTTTCGAGATCGCACCTCAACCTTCTTCTGTATCCAGGGATTCAACACGCGTTCGCTAAGCACGCTGTTCTTTCCTCGCTCCGGCTCTTCCGTCGCTCGATCCTCATGTTGACCCGTGCCAGAATTCGAAAGGAACCGGCCTGCGAATTACTGTGTTTTGAATGTCAGGGCAATAGTCTCTGTGTATCCACTTGACTCAATGGAGAACGACATGAAGAAGATCGGCATCCTCGGTTCCGGCGTTGTCGGCCGAGCACTCGCGGCTGGATTCTTGAAGCACGGCTATGGCGTGATGGTGGGGACGGGCACTCCCGGCAAACTCACCGAATGGAATTCCAAAGAAGGCAAAGGAGCGACGATCGGCAGCTTTGCTGACGCGGCATCATTCGGCGAGATCGCGATCCTTGCCGTCAAGGGAACCGCGGCCATCGAAGCGATCGAAAAGGCAGGGGTGTCCACGCTCGTTGGCAGGACCGTCATCGACACGACGAACCCCATCGCCGACGCTCCGCCGCAGAACGGCGTGCTCAAGTTTTTCACTGCGCTCGATGATTCATTGATGGAGCGGCTCCAACACAAGTTCCCGGCCGTGAGATTTGTCAAGGCATTCAGCTGTGTCGGGAACGCATTCATGGTGGATCCGGCATTCCCGGGAGGGAAACCGTCGATGTTCATTTGCGGGAACGATGCAGGAGCGAAAGCGGAGGTGAAGCACATCCTCGATCAATTCGGATGGGAGACGGAAGATATGGGAATGGTGGAAGCGGCGAGGGCCATCGAGCCGCTCTGCATGCTCTGGTG
>JBFYQI010000191.1:0-2865 GCA_041302875.1 Ignavibacteria bacterium | reverse complement strand
CGGTGAACGCGTCGGCTCCTCCGGCGACGTATGTCGGGAAGGCATTTGATCTGAAATCGGGGGCACCCGTCTATACCGAAGTGCATACGGAGATCCGGGAGGGAGAAAAGCGGGTCGGCGTCGACACGGACTACAAAGACGTGGACGGGAAGGTCATCGTTCGGCGCACGGTCAGTTTCCGGAAACATCCGACGCTCGCCGAGTTTCGGACGGAAGACCTTCGCACGGGGGCGATCGAAGGTTCTGAATATCTGGGCGATGAGGTCCGGCTCTATTACCGTGATGCGGGAGAGGAACAGTACAACGAGAAACGTCTGGATATCCCGAATCCCGGTGCGATCGATGCGGGCTTCAACAACTTCGTCCAGATAAACTGGGACGCGCTTCGTTCCGGCAAGAAACTCTACTTCAATTTCGCCGTGCCGTTTCGGCTCGATTACTATGGCTTTCGTGTGTATCAGGAAGAAGTTGTGGAAAAGGACGGGCGCACATTGGTCCAGGTCGTCTGCGACATCGACAATTTCGTTCTAAGGCTGTTCTTGAAGCCGATCGTGCTCACGTACGATGCGGATGTCCGGCGGCTGGTCTCGTACGAGGGGATCTCGAACATCGCGGGAACCGAAGGATCGAACTACTTTGTGCGGATCGAATACGATCCATACGGACCGTAAGAAATGATACCACGAAGACACGAAGGGCACAGAGTTCACAGAGTGGTTTTGGTAAGAAGTCGTTCACTCTGTGGTGTCTGTCATCCATGAACAGCAGGAACCGAATATCGTGACTCGTGTAGGCATCATCGGAACAGGGATCTCGGGGATGGGATGCGCGTACTTTCTCAAGGACCGGTACGACATCACCCTCATCGAAAAGAATTCCTACATCGGCGGGCACACCAACACCGTCACCGTTGACGAAGAGGGGACCCCGGTCCCCATCGACACCGGATTCATGGTCTTCAACCATGTGACGTATCCGAACCTCCTCCGGCTGTTCCACGAACTCGATGTGCCGACGAAACCGACGAGCATGTCGTTCAGCGTTCAACATGTCCCGAGCGGTCTCGAGTTCAGCGGCTCAAGTCTCAATCATCTGTTCGCCCAGCGGCGCAACCTGTTTCGTCCGCGATACTACCGCATGCTGATGCAGATCAACCGGTTCAATCACGAGGCGCTCGAGGTCCTGTCCAGCCCCCGCTTCGGGATGATGACAATGGCCGAGTATGTCGCAGTGAAGGGGTACGGCGACGACTTCCTGCACAAGTATCTGATCCCGATGAGCTCCGCCGTATGGTCGACGCCTCCGGACATGATGCTCAAGTTCCCGGCGGCGACGCTGGTTCGGTTCTTCCAGAATCATGGATTCCTGGGCCTGGACACGCAGCACCAATGGTACACCGTCGTGGATGGAAGCCAGACCTATCGGGATAAACTCATTGCACCCCTACGAGGTCGGATCATCACCAACAATGGTGCGGTCCGGGTGAGCCGGACAGAGGAGGGTGCGGACGTGACGCTTGCCGACGGTCAGCGCGTCTCCTTCGATCGCGTGATCCTGGCATGCCACGCAGACGAGGCCCTGGAGATGCTCACTGCGCCGACGTCGTTGGAAGCACGGCTCTTGCGGGAGTTTCCGTATCAACGGAATCGAGCGACCTTGCACACGGACGACCGGGTCATGCCGAAGACGAAGCTCGCATGGTCCTCCTGGAACTACCGGATTGAAGAGACGCCTCAGGGAGACGCAGCGACCTCGACGATCTACTGGATGAACAGCCTTCAGCATGTCTCGAAGAAGCGGAACTACTTCGTCTCGATCGACGACCCCGGCTCGGTGCGCCGGGAACACGTGTTGCGCGAGATCGACTACACGCACCCGACATTCACCCTCGGCTCCAAGTGGGCGCAGGCGGAGTTGCCCAAACTGAATGCGGAAGGGCCGATCTCGTATGCGGGGTCGTATTTTCGGTACGGATTCCACGAAGATGGCCTGACGTCGGCGCTCGATACATGCCGTGCGATCACGGGGGATCCGATCTGGCCGGATGCGCCGGGATTGGCGGACGCATGAACTCGTCCCTCTACGATTGCGTCGTCATGCATCATCGGCTCGTGCCGCTGAAGCATCGGTTCGTCTACAAGGTGTTCATGTTCTATCTGGACGTGGATGAACTCGACGAGCTTGGACGGCGATCGTGGCTCTTTAGCCGAAACCGATTCAATCTGTTCTCGTTTCGGGATCGGGATCATCTCTGGCTCGATCGTCCCACGGTGCGGGAGAACGTCGTTGCGTACCTGAAGACGAAAGGGGTCGACATCGGAAGCGGACGCATCATGCTGCTGACCAATGTCCGGACGCTTGGCTATGTGTTCAACCCGGTCTCGTTCTACTTCTGCTTTGATGAGGCAGGAGAGCCGGTCTGTGCGGTGCCGGAGGTCGGGAATACGTTCCGCGAATTGAAGCCATACCTCCTTCGGCGTGATGCGCTGAAGGATGGGACATTCCGCGAGCGGCAGACGAAGCACTTCTATGTCTCCCCGTTCTTTGACCTCGATACGGTCTTCGAATTTCAGCTCGGCATTCCGGGCGAGCGGCTGCAGGTCAAGATCGACGACTATCAGCAGGAGAAGAAGGCCTTCGTGAGCGCACTTACAGGGACGCGAAGGAAGTTCACGGACGGAATGTTGGCGTGGTCGTTCCTGCGCATCCCGCTTGTCACGCTCAAGGTCATTTTCCTGATCCATTGGCATGCAATGTTATTGTATCTCAAGAAGCTCCCATTTCATCGCAAACACGAACATCCAGAATTGCAGCAAGAGGTGTATGTATGGAACAAGTGACCCGGCGATCAGCCCTCCTCGAAAC
>JBFYQI010000185.1:0-3861 GCA_041302875.1 Ignavibacteria bacterium | reverse complement strand
TGCCGAGGAGAGCAATGAAGTCCTTGGGCGTGTACCGCGCGAGGGCGGATTTGCAGAAGTGCGGATTTCGCGAGAGGTAGTTCGCATGCGAGACATTCATGTTCGTGAAGTTGCATCGGCCCCCGCCGGAGATCCGGATCTTCTCTCCGACGGTCTTGTTGTGCTCGAGCACGAGAACACGACGTCCGCGTTTCCCCGCCTCCACGGCGCAGAAGAGCCCGGCAGCACCGGCGCCGATGATGATCACGTCCGCATCCATGGAAGGCAATATGAGGGGAATTCGCCTGACGGTCAATTCACGCGCCATGCAGACGGCGGTCAAGCGGTACAGTGCCGATGAGCATCACCATCCCAATCGATTCGAAATCATCGAATTCTCAATCCATTGGACGATTCATTGCCACGACTCACCCTCGGCCGAGAATTGCATAGGTTTTCTTGTGAAATTGATGTACATTAATTGCAATTCGGATACAGAATCCGATACGGTCATGAGACCCGCTCTTATAAGAAGTCTTGCAGCGAAGGTTGTTGTTGGGGTTGCTCTTCCTCGGATTCTCCTCCTTTCCTCCGTCTACTGATTTTCCTCAGCGCGTTTCGGTCGTTCACTTAACTCTCTCTTTTCAGGATTTTCGCAATGCCATTTTCAACCCTCGGTCTTACGGACCAACTCGTCCAGGGAATTCTCGCGACGGGATATAACGCCCCCACGGCGATCCAATCAAAGGCTATTCCCGCGGCGCTTGCCGGACGGGACATCATCGGACTCGCACAGACCGGAACCGGGAAGACCGCCGCGTTCATGCTTCCGATCATTCAACTCCTCGCCGGTCACAGCACGCACAGCAAGCATCCCCGGGCGCTCGTGCTCGTCCCGACGCGCGAACTCGCGCAACAGGTGGAGGACTTCGCGACCAGCTACGGCCGCTTCACGCACCTGCGCGTCACGTCGGTCTACGGCGGCGCAAATATGACCAATCAAACGAAGCGGTTCCAGCGCGGAGTGGACATCGTCGTCGCCACACCGGGACGACTGCTCGACCACCTGAGTCAAAAGACGGTGGATCTGTCGCATGTCAACGTGCTCGTGCTCGATGAGGCGGACCGGATGTTCGACATGGGATTCATTCACGACGTCCGCCGCATCATCGCGAAGGTCCAGGCGAAGCGCCAAACGATGCTCTTCTCAGCAACGATGTCGCCGGAGATCAAAGAGCTCGTCGCCTCGGTGCAGCACGATCCGCTCCTGATCGAGATCGGCGAACAACGCCGTCCCGCGGACACGGTCCAGCAGCATTTCTACAAGGTCGGCAAGGAGCAGAAACTCCCGCTGCTCATCCACGTCCTTCGAAAGAAGGAACTGACGAGCGTTCTCGTCTTCACACGCACCAAACACGGCGCAGACAAGATCTCCCGTCGACTCGAACGGAACGGACTGCGGGCGGTCGCGATCCATTCGAATCGCACGCAGGCACAGCGGGAGCGGGCCCTCGCGGGTTTCCGTAATGGTCAGTTCGCCATCCTGGTCGCCACCGATATCGCGGCACGCGGCATCGACGTCGAGGGGATCTCGCACGTCATCAATTTCGATACGCCGGCATTCGCGGAGGACTACCTTCATCGGATCGGTCGAACAGGTCGCGCCGAGTCGCGCGGAGATGCGCTGACCTTCGTTTCACCGGACGAGGTCGGATACTTCCGACGCATCGAACAGTATACGGGGAAGAAGTTTTCCATCGCACCTTATCCGGATGCGATCCCGGTCGAGCTCCTGGCGACGCCAAAGGCGGACGCCCGCGAGGATCGTCAGGATGAGCCCCGCCGAGAGCGGACACATCGGGAAGGAAAGCGTCCGTCAGGCGAACATCGTCCACACCATCCGTCGTCGTCGCGGAAGCCGTCCCACGGCAACGCCGTCCACCGTGGTTCAAGCGGCCAGCGAACGCAAGGTCCGTCGCGGGACAGGAAGCAGTCGGAGCGACGCGGGAGTTCGTTCCCGAAGAGTGGAAACCGAACCGACACGCGGAAACATCAAGGTCCAAACCGCCCGCAGGGACCTGGGACACCTCCACGCGGAGGCAAGCCCGGGAAGCAGCGGGTAGCCACGCCGCCCACGCAGCCGTCGAACGACTGGCGGAAGCTGATGTCGGAGATCGACAACAAAGAGAGCTTTGGAAAGAAGTTGCGCAAGCTTTTCAAACGCGGATGACCTCTGACGACTGAATAGAAGCCTTCTCAAATGCAGTCACCCGACCCCGCACACAGCACGCGGGCAACACGGTCAGGGTGACTGCTTGCCACTCATTTCTCCCTTCAGCAACACTTGCATTTCCCCCCCCCTTTCCAGAAATTGGTCCTCACTGATGCATCCCACGCATAACGAATGGCCTCTCTCATGACATCCGTACGCTTGTTCATGTTCGCCCTCGCAGTCGCGACGATCTTCTTCTCCTGCTCTCGCACCACGAACACGGATTCCGCCGAAATGACCCTCGCACAACAGATCGGACGCTTCGCACCGACCGAGATCACCTCGGACGTCGATCGCCTTTCCGCTGCCAACCGCGCAGCCCTCGACAAGATCCTCGCTGCAGCTCAGTTGATGGATGAGATCTACTTCCGGCAGGTCTGGAGCGGGAACGTGGATCTGTTCGAGAAACTCCAGCCTGATACGTCGCCGGAAGGACTCGAGCGTCTCCATTATTATCGCATCAACATGGGACCATGGTCGACGCTCGATGATCACAAACCCTTCGTCGACGGCGCACCGCGAGAGCGGTTTCCGGGGGCGAACTATTATCCGGAAGATATGACGAAGGAAGAATTCGAAACATGGATCAAATCCCTTCCGTCGAAAGAGCTCGAACAGGCGATCGGATTCTTCCATGTCGTTCGGAGAAACGACCAGCGCCAATTGGCGCTTGTTCCGTATAGCGTCGAATACCGTCAATGGCTCGAAACGGCTGCGCAGCTATTGAACGAGGCAGCGGCGCTGACCGACAACGCAACATTGCGCGCATATCTCACCTCCCGGGCGAAGGCATTCCTCTCTGATGATTACTATGCGAGTGACGTCACATGGATGGAACTGGACGCGCCCATCGATCTGACGATCGGACCGTACGAAACCTACATGGATGAGATGTTCGGCTACAAGGCGGCGTTCGAGGTGTACGTAACGCTGCGCGATGATGCCGAATCTGCCAAGCTTGCGAGGTTCAGTTCCTACTTGCAGGACATTGAAAACAACCTTCCGCTCGATCCGAGGTATCGGAATCCCAAGCTCGGCTCAATGGCCCCGATCCGGGTGGTCGACGTGCTGTATTCCGCCGGTGAGGGAAACCGAGGCGTGCAGACGGCCGCGTTCAATCTCCCCAACGACGAGCGCGTCGTTCGCGAGAAGGGGGCAAAGCGCGTCATGCTGAAGAACGTTCAGGAAGCAAAATTCAACAAAGTGCTGAAGCCGATCGCCGCCTCGGTCCTCCCGGAAGCCGCGCTCGCCGACGTCAGTTTCGACGCTTTCTTCACGCACATCCTCGCGCACGAGTTGATGCACGGCCTCGGACCGCACGGCATCACCGTGAACGGCAAGAAGACGACCGTGCGCCAGGAGTTGAAGGATCTGTATTCCGCGGTCGAAGAAGCAAAGGCCGACGCAATGGGATTGTTCGCGCTTCAATACTTGATCGACAAGGGATTGGTTGATGGAAGGATGAAACGGGAGATGTACACGACTTTCTTGGCGAGCATGTTCCGTTCCGTCCGGTTCGGCATCAACGAGGCGCACGGCAAGGGGGTCGCGGTGCAGTTCAACCGGTTCATGGACGCGGGCGCGATCCGGTATGATGAGGGAACGAAGAA
>JBFYQI010000177.1:0-2675 GCA_041302875.1 Ignavibacteria bacterium | reverse complement strand
TGCAGGTGGCAAAGGCGCGGGATGCAAAAGCGAATACGGCGGGGTTGGAAAAGCTGATCGAGGGATGGAAGAAGTAAGAGAGGGAGCCATCCTTCCTTGGGTTACGTGAAGGTTCCCTTCTCCGCTGTTCCGCCGAGGTTGAAGGGAGCCTTCTTCTCATCCGCACTCCCCGAGAATCCCCCGCGACCGGTCACCACCTGGACCAGCACCGCGACTGCGATGACGACCACACATCCGACAACGTTGTACCACAACCAGGCAATGTCTGTCCACGCGAAACTCGCCACGACGACCGCCTCTCCGGCGACCGCTCCGATGAACGCAGCCCTCCCGCCGATGCGCGGAAGATAGAATCCCAACAAAAAGATCCCAAGCATCGTCCCGTAGAACAACGAGCCGAGAATGTTGACCGCTTCGACAAGCGAGCCCAGCCGCGCGGCATACTGGGCAAACGCGATCCCGTACATTCCCCAAAAAGCCATCATTGCCCGCGAGATGAACAGAGACCGGCGTTCATCGACTGAACCGCCGAATCGCCTGTAGATGTCGATGACCGAGATGGTCGCCAGTGCGCTCAGCTCGCCGGAGGAGGACGACATCGATGCGGCGAAGATGCACGCAATGATCAGTCCGATGAGCCCCGCCGGCAGATAGGTCATCACGAATGTCAGGAAGATGTAATTCGTGTCGCTCCGGTCGGCGCGCGGATCGGATTCGGCGATCAATTCCCCCGCCCGTGCGCGGATCTGTTCGTGTTCTGCCTGGTGTTCGATCAATGAAGCGCGTGCCTCGGCGATCGCCTTGCTGTCATTCGCGTGACGCGCGGCGACGTATTCGTTGGCAACATCCGCGCGCGACCGCCACACCTGTTCATGATGCTCCTCAAGCGAGCGGTACGTGGAATGGGCGGCGCTCTCGCGAACAGCGGCTTCGGTCACGGGATTGAAGAAGAGCGGGTGCGGCGTGAACACGTAGAATGCGAAGACCGTCGCGCCGATGAGCAGGATGAAGAACTGCATCGGGACCTTCGCCAAACCGTTGAACAGCAACCCCACCCGACTCTCCGCGATGGAACGCCCGGTGAGATACCGCTGAACCTGGGACTGATCGGTTCCGAAATACGCGAGCGCGACGAACATCCCCCCGATAATTCCCGACCAGAAGTTATACCGATTCTGCCAGTCGAACGAAAAATCGACCGCATTCAGACGGCCGAGAACGCCGGCGACGGACAGCGCGTCGGTGAACGAAACGGTGGGAGGAAGGAGCGCGACCGCCGTGATGAATGCAATGGCCATTCCCGACATGATGATCGCAAATTGCAGGACGTCGGTCTTGTTGACCGCCTTCACTCCTCCGGCGGTCGTGTAGAGGATGACCACACCGCCGATGATGAGCGACGTGATGCGAATGTCCAGATGGAGCATCACGGAGAGCACGAGAGATGGGGCGTAGATGGTCATGCCGGCGGATAATCCGCGAGCGATGAGGAACAGGACCGTGCCGACGATGCGCATCCTCGTGTCGAATCGCCGCTCGAGGTACTCGTATGCCGTGTAGACGTTCAGTCGATGAAAGATCGGCACGGCCGTCGCGGAGAGGATGACCATTGCGATCGGCAGCCCGAAGTAGAACTGCACGAATCGCATGCCGTCGACGAATGCCTGGCCCGGGGTGGAGGTGAATGTGATGGCGCTGGCTTGCGTCGCCATGATGGAGAATGCGACCGTGTACCACTTGAGCGAGCGGTCCGCGAGGAGAAAGCCGTTGAGATCACGACTCCCGCGTCCCTTCCAAAGACCGTACGCGGTGATCCCGAGCAACGTGAGGGCGAGAACGATCCAATCGGCGAAACTCATGCGAAGGCCCGCGAGAACCAGAGGAAGAGGATGATCCAGAGCAAGAGCATCCCGAGCACGATGGCGTATAGGTGCGACCAGCGACGAACCAGCGGAGGCGGATCGATGGGATCACTTGAACGGTTCATTGCGGCTGTCCCTTTGTTCCGTGAATGCCGGTCGCACGAGCAGAGACAAGGTTGGCGAACAGGCGATATGCGCCCTCAACACCGGCGGGGAGTTGGCGGAAGAACGAAAGCCCCGTGTAAATGAAGATTCCTTTGCCATGCTCCGCGACGAGCAGTCCGCCCGCCAATTCCGATTCCCCCTCATCATGCGCTGCAAGGATGGGCACATACCGCGAATCCCATTTCCCCGCATAGTAAAGTCCGCGTTCCTGAACCCATCCTGAAAAATCCCCCTGCGCGATGACATTCGGTCGGTTCAACAGGGGATGCGAAGGGGCGAGAAACCGCATTTCCGCATCCTCTTCTGTTACTCGATCGCGGGAGATGGTGAGTGGAAAAGGTCCGATGTTCTCGGATTCTCCCCGTTGTGTCGTGATGTATTGGACGACGAGCGTTCCCCCCTGGTGCACGTAGTCCATCAGTCGTTTCTGGTGGGCGCGAATCGACGGCCGCGTGTTGTAGGCTCGAATGCCGGCAACGATCGCGTCGTACGCCGAGAGGGTCCCTGTTGCGAGTTCTGCATCGTCAAGGAGTGTAACAGCGTATCCCATCTGCTTCAGTGCCGTCGGAATGTCATCTCCCGCACCCATGATATAGCCGATTCGGGAACCGCGCACCGAGATGTTCGAGCGAATGATGCGCCCTTGCG
>JBFYQI010000163.1:0-6500 GCA_041302875.1 Ignavibacteria bacterium | reverse complement strand
AGCGGCAGCTTGCCGATTGGAAGATCGCCCATCCGCGCAAGCCGGTCTGGATCCTCGGCTACGGCAAGCCGGTCGACCATCGCAATCGCAACGGCTACAACGACCCGCTGTCGCAGGAAGCACAGGCACGATTCTTTCTGCAGTACTATGGCGCAATCAAGGACGCGGGCATCAGCGGAAGCTTTGTCGACGCGTTTGCCGATTGGCGGGGTGATCGACCCTTGTTGACGGTTCCTGTGGAGGATCGTTCACTCTACCCTCTTGGCCTGGTGAGCGCGGCACGAGAGAAACGTGCATCATTTGAAATGGTGCGCGTTCTCTATAACGAGGAGAAGATCAGCGCGCTCCCCGCGGGGACGTATCGATCTTCGTTTCCCATCGCCCACGTCCTGGCGGGCTTGTTCGTCATCATCCTGCTCGGCTATCAGTACGGCTACAATCGGCGTTTCGGCGAAGGTCTCAAGCGCGCGTTGATGCGTTCCTATAATTTCTTCGCAGACCTCCGCGACCTCCACGCGGTGTCCGCGGCGCACACGGTGATCCTCGCGTTCTCCATTTCGCTTACGTTCGCCGTTCTGCTGTCCGCTATTCTGTATCATTTTCGGTCGGACGCCATGTTCGACTATGTCCTGACCTTCTTTGTCGCCTCAACGGTCGCAAAGCAAGCGATCATCTGGGTGACATGGAATCCGTTCGGCGGGATTGCCGTGCTCACGGCGGTCTTCTTCGTTGCCGGTGCGGTGCTGGCAATGCTGCTACGACTTGTCGGAATGATCCTCAAAGCACGTTCGACCTGGTTCCATGTCTACTCCGTCTCGGTCTGGGGGGCGACGCCGGTCATCTTCCTCAGCCCGGTCGCAATGAGTCTCTTTAAATTGCTCCAAACGTCCGTGTATGTGATCCCGTCTCTTGTTGTCATCGCGGTGTTTCTGGGATGGACGTTCCTGCGGGTTCTCAAGGGCATGTCGGTGGTGTTCGAAACCAATCCGCTCCGAACGACCATCGGCGGCATCCTCCTGATGCTCCTCCTGTGTGGTGGCGTCGTGCTGTACTATGACGCGGTGTACGCCCTCGGTTCGTACGTCTCGTTCGTGGCGCATCTGATGCAGGCCGCCGGTTAATGTACCTTTCGAAGCTCGAAATATTCGGATTCAAATCGTTCGCACAAAAGGTCAACCTGACCTTCGATGCCGGCCTGACCGCGATCGTCGGTCCGAACGGCTGCGGCAAGACGAACGTCGTCGATGCCATTCGCTGGGCGCTGGGCGAACAGCGGCCGACGACCCTGCGCAGCGACAAGATGGAAGACGTCATCTTCAACGGCACGAAGTCCCGTAAGCCGTTGAACCTCGCAGAGGTCTCCATCACCATCGAGAACACCAAAGGCATCCTTCCGACCGAGTACTCGGAGGTCACCATCACTCGCCGGGTCTTCCGCTCGGGCGAGAGCGAGTACTATCTCAACAAGACCCTCTGCCGTCTGAAGGACATACGAGACCTGTTCATGGACACAGGAATGGGTTCGGATGCCTACTCCGTCATCGAGCTGAAGATGGTCGAGAGCATCCTGAGCGACAATTCCGACGAGCGGCGGCGGCTGTTCGAGGAGTCGGCAGGAGTCACGAAATACAAGCATCGACGGAAGGAAGCGAACCGTCGCCTGGATACCGTCCGCACCGACCTCACGCGCGTGAGCGACATCATCCGCGGTGTCGAGAAAGCGGTGAATTCACTCGAGCGTCAGGCGCAGAAGGCGGAGAAGTACAACGAGCTATCCAAGCAACTTGCTGGACTCGAGGTCGATCTCATCTCGCGCGAGTACGCGGGCGTCACCGGACGGATCGCTCCACTCCGGGAACAGCTCTCCGTGGCGACGGATGAGAAGAACCGGCTCGAGGTCGAAGTCCGGCAGGAAGAAGCGTTGCTCGACGTCCTTCGCGCAGAGTTGGATGATCTCGAAGCCCAACTGACCGCGACGCAGAACGACCTGACGGAACGGCAGTCCATCCTGCATCGGCTCGAACAGCAGCAAGCGACGTCGGCCGAACGCCTTCGGTCGCTGCAGGCGAACATCGTCCGGTATCGTCACGAGCAGGATGACTTGGGCCGTCAGCGCGCAGAGATCGAACGGGCGCAAGTTGAGCGGGGGACGCGCCTGACCGGCCTCGCTGCTGCCATCGCGACGGCGATGGAGAACGACCGTGCGAAGCGGGCGCAATGGGAGGAAGTGGAAGCCCAACTCAACGCGCGCCGCGGTGAATTGAAGGCCGTGCAGGATCGGGTCATCGCGTTCATCCGCGAACTGGGCGACCTCCGCAACCGTGAAAGCCAGATCAAGGCGCGCATCGAGAATATCCGCGGACGGGTCGGCTACACGAGCGAAGAGAACGAGGTCTATCTCCACGATATCGAGAAGAATCAGGAACTCATCTCCAAGCTGACCGCGGAGGATCGGCAGCTGCGGCTTGCGTTCGCCGAGGCCGAAGTGCGAACGCATCAAATGGAGGAATACAAGCAGAAACTGCAAGACGAAATCGATCGTCTGCGTCGAGATGAACTGGAGGTCCGCGCAGAGCTCGAGCGGAAGCAGGCACGGATCGATTTCCTCAAGGGCCTGGTCGAAAGCTACGACGGGTTTTCGGAAGGGGCGCGCTATCTCATCACGAGCGACGAGTGGAGTCGAAAGATCCAAACGACCGTTGGCGAGGCAGTGCGCACCGATCCGCGCTACCGCGTCGCGATCGAAACGGCACTGGGCGAGTCGGCGGGGTACATCGTCGTCGACAACGTTGAAGAGGCGTACGCAGCCATCGATGCGCTCAAACGACACAACAAGGGGAAGGCGACCTTCATCTGTCTGAACCGTCTTCCGCATGTGCGCCCCCATCGGACGTCCCATGCGGCGAAAGGGGTCGTCGAATGGGCGCGGGCCGTTGTGAGTGTCGCGGGACCACACGAGGCCCTGTTTGATTATCTGCTCGATGAGACTCTGCTCGTCGAAGATGTTTCGGCGGCACTCCGTGTCGTTGGCGACCATCCGGCCATCCGGTGCATCACGCTTGACGGCGAAGTGGTGACCGGGAGCGGCGTTGTACGAGGCGGAAGCGTGCGGCAGGATGAAGGCGTCCATATCAGCAAGCGTTCACAACTGGAAGAGCTGACGACCGATGTCCATCGGCTGACCGGACGGCTCGAGAAGATCAAAGCGGAAGCGGAACAGAAGAGTACCGAACTGGACAGCGTGAATCTTCGCAGACTGATGGAAGAAGCCCGTTCCATCGAGCAGCAGAAGACGTCGGTCGAGATCCGCATCGCTCAGCTGGCGTTTGAACGAAAGCGGGCCGAGGAGAACATCGACCGCAACAAGAGCGAAGCAGGGAAGCTGGCGCAGGAGATCGATGTGCTCACGGGTGAACTGAGTACGCTTACGCCTGCCATCCAGGAAATGATGGCGAAGCAGGCCGAGGCGGACCAGCAGGTCGGCGCCGCGACCAGCGAGGTTGAGACCCTCGAAGCGCTTGCGGCGGAAGCGTCTCGGATCGCGAATGACGCGCACGTTGCCGTTCTCACCCTCAACGGCGAAGAACGGAGTATCAAAGAGGCGGTGGACCATGCGGCAGCGATGCTCGCCTCCATCGCGTCGACGGTCGAACAGCGGACCCGCGAGATCGAGGAAGCGGGAGCGGAGATTCAGGAGATCACGGCCTCCGGATCCGAATTGGAAGGCCAGATCGCCATGCTGCGCAAGGAATTTGCCGCAGTGCTCGAGCAGAAGAAGGGAGTCGATCAGGAGTATTCCGCGAAGCGCGGTCAGATCCATCAGATCGAATTGAAGCTGAAGGACGAACGGCTCAGGCAGGAGGGATCACTCAAGGCCGCATACGACCTGGAGATGAAGGTCCAGGAATTGACCATGCGCGCCGAATCCTTGCGAACGCGGGCAAAGGAAGACTTTGACCTTGATCTCGACGTTCAGCAGCTCGCGGACCATCCCGAATTCGACGTGGTTGCGGCCCGGGAGGAAGTGCAGAAATTGAAGGAGCGGATCGCGGCGCTGGGCGCGGTGAACTTCGCCGCGTTCGATGAATACCAGAGCGAGAAAGAACGGCTCGACTTCGTGACCGCTCAACGGGACGACCTGCTGGAATCTGAGAAGACGCTGCTGCAGACCATCGAGGAGATCAATGCGACGGCGCAGAAGCAGTTCCTCGATATCTTCGAGCAGATCCGGGACAACTTCATCACGACCTTCAAAGGATTGTTCGATGAAGGGGATGAGTGCGATCTCCGTCTGGAGGATGCAGTCGATCCGCTGGAGGCGCGCATTGAGATCGTCGCGAAGCCGCGCGGAAAGCGCCCGACATCGATCGACCTGCTGTCTGGCGGCGAGAAGACCTTGACAGCCATCGCGCTCCTGTTCGCCATCTACCTCGTCAAACCGAGTCCTTTCTGCATCCTCGACGAGGTCGACGCACCGCTGGACGACACGAACATTGACCGGTTCACGCGCATCATCCGGCGGTTCTCAGACAATACGCAGTTCGTCATCGTGACGCACAACAAACGGACGATGGAGTCCGCGAATGCGATGTACGGCGTGACGATGGAAGAAGAAGGCGTCTCGAAACTCGTGTCCGTGCGGTTCAACGAAGGAGAACCGGTGGAGCGGTAGTACGGAGTTGGGAACAACCACTGATGACTGATTACTGACTACTGATCACTGACTCCTGACCACTGACCACTGATCACTGACTCCTGACCACTGACTACTGATCACTGCCTCCTTCTCCATGCTCCGCATCTTCTGTGATTTCGATGGCACCATCTGCCCCTCCGATGTGGGGGAGCAGTTCTTCCGGACATTCGCCCCGGACGATGCACAGCGCATTGTAGAAGAGTACTTTCGCGGCGAGATCAACTCGTCGCAATTGCTACGGAAGGAATGCGCCGCGGCAGGACCGGTGTCGCCAGAAGCGTTCGATCGCTTCGTCGGCGGTTTTCAGATCGACCAGCACTTCCCGCCGTTCGTGGAATTCTGCGAATCGCACGGGCTGGGCGTGGTCGTCTTGAGCGATGGACTGGACCGCTACGTTCGCCATCTGCTGGATGTCGCGGGGCTTGAGCGGATCCCCGCATTTGCAAATCATCTGGTGTTCACGCCCTCCGGCGGAATCGACGTGGAGTTTCCGTACGCGGATGCCGAATGCCGCGATTGCGGCAACTGCAAGCGCAACCACATGCTGACGCTGAGCGCGGATGAGGATGTGCTCGTCTATGTCGGCGATGGCTACTCGGACCGGTGTCCTGTCCGGTACGCGGACATCATCTTCGCCCGTCGGCGGCTGATCGCGTTCTGCCAGGAGCAGAATATCACGTATCAGGAATTCCGGCATTTCGGCGACGTCCAGGAACGCTTGCAGGAGATCGCCGGCCGCAAACGAGTGCGTCACCGGCGGGAAGCCGCGATGGCGAGACGTGATGCATTCATTCAGGAATAGACCGTGAAAACTCTCCGGCAGAAGCTGTTCCAATATCGCGGCTACATGCCGATCCCGTTCTTGCTGGCGATGATCGTATTCGCTCAGCCGACGAATGTGACGATGCTGGTCGGATTTGTCATCGCCGCGCTCGGCGAGTTCACCCGCTTCTGGGGAGTTGCGTACGCCGGCAGCCTGACGCGCGTCACGGGTTCGGTGGGTGCGCCGGAGGTGATCGTGTCGGGACCGTTCGCGCATGTCCGCAATCCATTGTACGTGGGGAACATCATGACCTACGTCGGCATCGGTGTCATGTCGAACGCGTTGTTCCCGTGGCTGGTGATCGGAGCGTTCGTCTGGTTTGTCTTCCAGTATGTGCTCATCGTGCAATTGGAGGAAGAATTTCTTGAGGACCATTTCGGCGAGCCGTATCTCGTGATCAAGCGGAATGTCCCACGCTTCCTCCCGCGCGTGTCGCCGTATCGCGGGGAAGCGCAAGCGCATCAACCGCCGCGCTGGGGCGAAGCCGTTCGCTCGGAGCGCCGGACCTTTCAGGCACTTGCGCTCGTGATGGCGATCATTGTCGCATTGTGGATCTGGAGATAGCGTGATTCTCCGGCGCGTCATGATCATTGCCGGCGAAGCGTCCGGCGATCTGCACGGAGCCGGAGTGGTCCGCGCGTTGCGTGCGCGCCATGCCGATATGGAGGTCTTTGGCGTGGGCGGAGACCGGATGGCTGCCGAAGGGATGAAGCTCGTGTATCATATCCGCGAACTCGGCTTCATGGGATTCGTGGAAGTGCTGAAGCATCTTCCCTTCATCAAGACGATGGAGCGCACGCTCGAGCAATTGGTGAAGCTCCAGCGTCCCGACGTCCTGGTCCTCATCGATTATCCGGGATTCAATCTCCGGTTCGCCCGAATCGCCAAGCGGTACGGCGTCAAGATCGCGTATTACATCAGCCCGCAAGTGTGGGCCTGGCATCGGTCGCGCGTGAAGAAGATGCGCGGGCTCGTCGACAA
>JBFYQI010000137.1:0-6220 GCA_041302875.1 Ignavibacteria bacterium | reverse complement strand
AGAGCCTTCCCGATTACGCGCCGAAAGTGGTCCTCATCATCGCGATGATCGTAGCCGTGCTGATCGTTCGCTCGCTGTTGGGGCGCGTGCGTGACCGCTCGGTCCCGGGAACGGATCTGGGCGTGTCCGAGTCGATACTGAACGGCAAGGCCGACCAATTGGGAGCGATACGCAGGACGATCTCGCTGCCGTCCCCTGAGGAAGAGATCTCCGAGGAGGTGTTGCTGCGGCAGGAGAAGCAGAAGCGGATCGGCGAATACATGCGCACGAAGCCTGATGACGCCGCCCGTCTTCTGAAAGTGTGGTTGGCCGAGGATTGATATGGCGAAGAAAGTACAGCTCACAAGCAAACAGAAGGCCGCGATGCTGATGTTGTCGCTCGACGTCGAGACGGCGACAAAGGTCATGCGCAAACTGACGCAGGAAGAGATCGAGGTGCTCACCCTCGAGATCGCGAACGTGAAGGGCGTGACGTCCAGCATCATCGAGACTGTCAATGATGAATTCCACCAGCTCATCGTCGCCCAGCAGTATGTGGTACAGGGCGGCTTGGACTACGCACAGCATCTGCTAGAACGGTCCCTCGGGTACGCGAAGGCTGTCGACATCCTGGAGAAGGTGAAGGTCCTTTCGCATGTGACGGGTTTCGATACGCTGAAGAAAGCCGATCCGCGTCAACTGGCCAGCTTCCTCCAGAAGGAACATCCGCAGACGATCGCCTTGATCGTTTCAAACCTGGCGTCCGAGCAGACGGCGATGGTTCTTTCCGAATTTCCCGGCGAACTGCGCAGTGACGTCGCGTATCGGATGGCGACCCTGGGCAAGGTTTCTCCGTCGCTCATCACCGAGATGGAGCATGTGCTGGAAGAAGTAGCCGAGACGGAGATCAGCCAGAGCATGAGCTCCCTGGGTGGCACGAAATCGATGGCCGGTGTGCTCAATAAATGCACGACGGCGGAAGCGAAGATGATCCTTGAGAGCATCGAAACGAAGGACCCGAATCTGGCGCAGGAGATCAAGCGGTTGATGTTCCTGTTCGAAGACCTCATCTTCGTCGACGACAAGGGGATCCAGCGCATCCTCCGCGAAGTGGACAAGAAGGACCTCGCGATGGCCCTCAAGGTCGCTGACGACAAGCTCCGTGACAAGATCTTCGGCAATATGTCCGAGCGCGCGCGCGAATTGCTGCAGGAAGAACTCCAGTTCATGGGCCCTGTGCGGCTCAAGGAAGTCGAAACCGCCCAAACGCGGATCGTCGAGATCGTCAAGCAGCTCGAGGACTCCGGCGAGATCGTGGTCGCGGGCCGTGGTGGCAAGGAGGAAGTGTTTGTCTAGAGTGGTCACGATATCGAAACGTCTCACGAATGTAACCGTTGGCCGGCGCGAGAAACATCGAAGCCCGTTTCCCGACCTGCGTGATGTCGTTCTCGAGGAAGTTGCACCCCCGGCGGCCGCACTTGCGGCGTTTGGTGGACGGGATCTCCCTCTTGTCGCGACGGAGGCAACGCCCGAAGAACTCTCCCGAATCGACGAAGAAACGCTGGCACGAGTGGCGAATGAGCAGTTCCAGCGGGGGCTGAACGAGGGTGAACGGCGCGGCCTTGACCAGGTGCGGGACGCCGTCGAGCGCGCGCTGGCGCAGGAGCGTGATGGCCGCAAGAACGACGCAGTGGCGCGGCTCGATCATCTCACGGAGAGCCTCTCGCGTCAACTGCAACAGCTGCAGGTCAAGGCGGAGGAGGCAGTCGTGAAGCTTGCCTTGTCCATTGCCGAACAGATCGTGAAGCGGGAGGTGCGGCTCGATAACGCGATCATCATCCAGCAGATCCGCGAAGCCTTGCATCGCATCGTCGGCGTTGAGCACGTAAAAGTGCGCGTCCACCCGGACGACGAAGCGATGATTCGAGCGCATCGAACTGCAGTCATGACCGGCTCCGATACCTTGCGGGACCTTGTCATAGAAGCCGATCCCTCCATTGAACCCGGAGGGTGCATCGTTGAAAGTGATTCGGGGAATGTCGACGCCCGGTTGTCCACGCAAATGAAAAAGATCGAATCGTTGTTCCTGGATCAGAACGTGGTATCGTGAAATGGACACGCTCGTGACACGGCAGGAGGATCGAAATGTGACGGGATTGCCCCGGCATGGGGTGCTCGATCATCTCGACGCCATCGTTTCGCAGATGCGGAATACCGACCTGGTCAAGGTGAATGGACGGGTCACCCAGGTGATCGGGCTCGTGATCGAATCCATCGGTCCGAACTGCTCGCTGGGCGAAGTATGCGTCGTCAAGGCGCGGAACGGCGATGACGTCTGCTATTCCGAGGTCGTGGGCTTCCGCAATAACCGCGTTCTCTCCATGGTCCTCGGCGACGCGAATGCGGTCAGCCCGGGAAGCGAGATCGTGGCGACCGGACGATCCCTTTCGGTGAACGTCGGCGCAGGCCTCCTTGGCCGCGTGATCGACGGGCTTGGACGCCCGATGGACGGCAAAGGGCCGATCAAGCCGGAAGAAGTGCGGTCGATCTACAATACGCCGCCGAGCCCGATGGAGCGGAAGCGCATCGCGGAGCCGATCGTGACCGGCATTCGCTCGATCGATTCCCTGCTCACCTGCGGCAAAGGGCAGCGCATCGGTATCTTCGCGGGCTCCGGGGTTGGCAAGAGTGTGACGCTCGGGATGATCGCGCGCGATTCCAACGCGGATGTGAATGTCATTGCGCTCGTCGGTGAACGAGGACGCGAGGTGGGTGAGTTTCTGGACCGGGAATTGGGAGAAGAAGGACTGCGCCGGTCCGTGGTGGTCGTAGCGACCAGCGATCAGGCGGCGCTCATCCGGATCAAGGCGGGGTTCATGGCGACGAGCATCGCCGAGTTCTTCCGCGACCAGGGGAAAGACGTGATGTTGATGATGGACTCCGTGACGCGGTTGGCGATGGCTCAGCGCGAAGTGGGGCTTGCCATCGGGGAACCGCCGACGACCAAGGGATACACGCCGTCGGTCTTTGCGATGCTGCCGAAACTTCTCGAACGCACTGGCATGGGGCGGGTCGGAAGCATCACGGCGATGTACACGGTGCTTGTCGAAGGCGATGACATGACGGAACCGGTCGCGGATGCGGTGCGGTCCATCCTGGATGGCCACATCGTCCTGGCTCGCCGGCTGGCATCTTCCGGACACTATCCAGCGGTCGATGTGCTCGAAAGCGTGAGCCGCGTGATGTCCGCGATCACGACGGATGACCATCGGCGTGCGGCGCAACGCGTGCTTGACATGCTTGCGACCTATCGCGAAGCGGAAGACCTGATCAACATCGGCGCGTACGTACGCGGGAGCAATCCGCGCATCGATCGCTCGGTCAAGAACATCGAAGCGATCCGCAGTTTCCTCCGGCAACGTCCGGATGAACACGCAGGATATCAGGAAAGCCTTGAACGGCTGTTGCAACTGTCGAGTGTGGAATGAGCGGAGGTCTCATGAAAGTCGGCGATTCGCGGTTTGGCACGCTCTTGCGCGTCAAGTCGATCCAGGAGCGGAAGACCCAGCAAGAGCTGGTCGAGATCCAGAATCAGAAGGACGAGGAACGGCAGACCTTGTCGCAGCTGCAGGAACGTCGCGAGGGAGAGATCGCGGAGGCGGTCCGGAAATCGCGTATGCGAGCGACGGATCTTCAATCGAGCCGGGCATTTCTGACGCGCCTGTCGAAGGAGATCGGTGAGCAGGAGAACAAGATCGAGGAGATCCAGGTGAAAGAGGATGAAAAACGGGAGGAACTCGTTGAACGCTCGCGTTCGAAGCACATGGTCGAGGATCTCGAAGAAAAGTATCAAACGCAGGTTCTCCGAGAGGCGGAACGAAAAGAGCAACGGTTGATCGATGTGCTCGCCCAGCGCGTGAAGCTCGAGGTGTAAGCAATGAAACAGATCCTTCCGTTCGTCGCTGTGTTGTTCGGTACCCTTGTGCTCGCGGTGGCGCTGAACGTCGGTCTGATGTATCTCAGCCCCGGCCTCTTCGGCGGAGGAGACTCGCCGCTCGGCGCGGTGGATTCCCTCCATGCGGCTGTGCCCGATTCAGCGAATCCCGTCGGCACAGATTCAACGATGACAGCCGGAGATAGTGCGTCGGTTCTCACCGTGACAAATGCGACCACCGGAGAGGTTCTCCTCGATTCGCTGGCGCAGTTGCGCGAATTGGTCGCCTTCGAAATGGCGCGGTCGCGCGAGTTGGAGGAGCGATTGGTCCGGGAAGACCGCGCGGCCGATAGCCTGCGGACGAAGAAGCGGAAGGAATTCGCCAAGATGATCGAATCGATGAGCGCCGAGGACGCAGCGCGCATTCTCCAGAATCTCGACCAGGGAGAGATGCAATCCGTCCTGATGATCGTCAAGAAGAAACACGCGGGCAAGATCCTGAGCGCCATGGATGCTCGCCGTGCCGCGGAAATCATGAACTAGTTGGAGATGCGACGATGAATATTCTGCCGTTGTTGGATGTCGTTCCCCGGGATGCAAATCTGGATGCTCGTACGGCAGACGGTGCGCCCGGATCCGCAGACGTCGCGGAGCCCTTCCTCCCGCTGCTGGTGCAGATCGTGGCCGCCGGGTTGCTCGTGCCGCAAATGCTGCAGCCGGAGACGAAATTGGACGCGAACCTCGGAGCGATGCCAGAAGCATTCACGCCGACACTTCCGTTCGTACCTGCAACCGGGACGGAGGAACAATCGCTTCCGATCGACAATCCCTCCGCTGCTTTGGGCGCGATCCTTCAAGGACGCGTCGGCGCAGGCATTCGGAACAGCTTCATCGGCACAGCAGCGAAAGCGGAAGAGCCTCTGCAACAGGAAGTGAAGGTTGAGGCGAATCCCGCGTTGCGGTTGCTGACGAAGACCGAGCCCGAGCAGACGAAGCTGCCTCTCTTCGCTCGCACAGAACTGGCTGAGCCGATCCTGGCGGAAGCGGTTGAAGCGGAGCCGACGGTCGAACTCCCACGCCTTGACCGCGATCAAGAGCAAGCGGTCCCCGTACTGCCGGAGCCGGAGGAGCAGATCGCGCTGGAGGGTTTTAAGCCGGTCACGCCGGAAGAAGCGCAGGAGCTGGAATCGCGGCTCGGCCTCAATACGCCGGCGCGGGCGACGAAAGAACAGCGCGAAATGCCTGACGGCCCCAGGCCGGATGTCCGCGCGAATCAGGTCAACGCGGCCTCACAGGCTGGCATGTTGAAGCAGGAGGGGGAGTCACGCGACGCGGATCGCTCGAACACACCGCAGCACGCAAAGACCGCGCCGCATCTCGATGCTGCATCGCTCGCCGGAATGAAACGGCAGCACGTCGGTCAGGTGTTCCATGTCCCCGAGTCCACCGGCTTGTCGGAATCGCGGATGCCTGAAGCATTGAAGAACTCGGTCATCGATCAGATCGTGAATGCGGTGAAGGTGAACCTGAACGAGCGATCGCCGGAGATCCGCATCAAGCTGCATCCCGAAACGCTCGGTGAAGTGGTGGTCCGCGTGTCGATGGATGAAGGCGTGATGCAGGCGAAGATCGACGTTCAGACCCCTCAGGTGAAGAGCATCCTTGAGGGCAATCTTCCCCAATTGCGCGAGCAATTGATGACGAAGAACATCGAGATCCCGCGCATCGAGATCGTCGCAGAGATGCAAACCTCTCTGCAGAATGCGGCCGGCCAAAGCGGAGCGCGTCAACGGCAGGAGGGGGGAAAGCGAACGGTCAGCGATGAGCCGTTCCAGGAGGCCGAGGAATCGCTACGTGCAATGGGCTACAATACGATCGAGATGACCATCTAACAATCGGGATACCGGGATCCCATCGGCAACTGTGGAGAGGTCATGCTGAGCGTGTCGAAGCATGACCTGGAAGCTGAGATCAGTCTTCGACACCGTTCGACCCCGCACACGGCGCAGGGGCAGGCAAGCTCACGGTGACAGCTCAGACTGACGCGAACAAATCGCACAAAGAAGGCGAAAGGATTCAGAGGTGAGAATATGGTCAATGGCGTAAATACAGGATTCCTTGTCGAAACAACCCGGAACGATGTCCCATCCAGCACGCTGGGGAAGGATGATTTCCTCAAGCTTCTGGTGATGCAGCTCCGGTATCAGGACCCGATGAGTCCGCTGAAAGGAACGGAGTTCGCCGCGCAATTGGCCCAGTTCAGCAGCGTCGAGCAGTTGTCCAACATCAACACCCAGTTGGGCCAGA
>JBFYQI010000136.1:0-10224 GCA_041302875.1 Ignavibacteria bacterium | reverse complement strand
GGAAGCATCATGTCGCGAGAATAACACACAATCCCTTTGAAAGGAGCGTACGACAATGCCAAAAGGAGATCGAACAGGACCCATGGGAATGGGACCACGAAGCGGACGGGCAGGCGGATACTGCGCAGGAACTGGCAGGCCGGGATTTTCCAATCCTGACGCGGGACAAGGTGTAGGAATGGGATACGGGAGGGGTCGAGGTGTGTGGAACCGGGGATTCGGCGGTCGCGGATGGCGCAATATGTTCTTCGCAACCGGATTGCCCCGTTGGATGCGATTCCAGACATCCGATGCGGGAACCGAGAAGCGGGCGCTCAAGGATCAGGCTGAAGCGTTGCAGTCGGAACTCAATCTCATCAAGAAGCGCTTGAACGAGATCGACGCACCAGAATCGTAACGGAAAGGAACCATCGTTATGGGTACCAAAGGAATTGAAATCGTTGACATGGATGTGAAGCAGCTGATCGGATTGCTCAACAAAGCGTTCTCCGACGAATGGCTGGCCTATTACCAGTACTGGGTCGGCGCGAAAGTCGTGAAAGGACCGATGAAGGAAGCCGTCATCGCAGAGCTGACCCAGCATGCAGCAGACGAGTTACGCCACGCAGACATGCTCGCGCAGCGCATCATCCAGCTTGGAGGCACGCCCATCACGAAACCCGAGGAATGGTACAAACACAGCACATGCGGCTACGATGCTCCGGACAAGCCGTTCGTGAAAGACGTCCTCGACCAGAATATCAAGGGCGAGCAATGCGCGATCATGACCTACAAGGGCCTGGTCAACCTCACCATGGGAAAAGATCCCGTGACCTATAATATTGTGCTCCAGATCCTTCAGGACGAGGTTGAGCATGAAGAGGATCTCCAGGCAGGACTGGAAGACCTCGAAACACTCTTGCTGTCGGGACGGAAATAATTGAGAGGAACACACAATGAAAGTAGCCTTCACCACATCGGGGAGCGATCTCCAAGCTCCCCTGGACAGCCGTTTCGGTCGTGCGCCAAAATTCCTTCTGTACGACATGGAAACAAATGTCTTTGAACTGGTTGACAACAAGCAGAATTTCGAGGCAGCGCAGGGCGCAGGAATTCAGTCGGCGGAAACCGTGGCTCGATTGGGGGCGAAAGCGCTTGTGACGGGGCATTGCGGCCCAAAGGCATTCCGCGTTCTTTCGTCCGCCGGGATCCAGGTCCTCAACACGGACGCTCCCACGGTGGCCGAAGCGCTCGCGCAATTTCGCGAAGGTAGGCTAACCGAATCCATCGCGCCGGACGTCGAAGGGCATTGGGGATGACCACGGAAATCGCAGTCCACTTCGGCGAGTGCCCGCAGCAAACGCGCGGAGCGACTGCATGACGATCGCTGTTGCGTCTGGCAAGGGCGGGACGGGGAAGACAACCGTTTCGGTGAACCTCGCACGCGTGTTCGGCACGGAGGTGCGGCTGCTGGATTGCGACGTCGAAGAACCGAACGCGCATCTCTTTCTGAACTGCTCGAAGTCCGGTGAAGAGATCATCAGCATCCCGATTCCGCAGGTTGACGAGTCTCTCTGCAACGGATGCGGTGAATGTGGATCGATCTGCCAGTATCACGCCATCGTTTCCTTCGGCACTGTCCCGCTCGTCTTTCCTGAGATGTGCCATGGCTGCGGAGGATGCGCGAAGGTATGTCCCACCAATGCTATTCACGAGGTCGCTCGGCGCATCGGCGTTGTCGAAGCAGCGCAAGCGGGAAACATCACCTTGATTCAGGGCCGTCTGGATATCGGTGTGGCGATGGCCCCGCCGCTGATCCGCGGAGTCAAGGCTCACCTGCACAATGGTCTCCCCGCAATTCTGGACGCTCCGCCGGGGACTTCCTGCCCGGTCATCGCGACCCTTCGCGACTCGGATTTCGTCCTTCTCGTCACGGAACCAACTCCGTTCGGACTGCACGATCTCAAACTCGCCGTAGAAATGGTACGGGAAATCGGGATCCCCTTTGGAGTCGTTGTGAACAGAATGGGAATCGGTGACAACCGAGTACACGCCTATTGCACCGAACAGAACATCCCAGTACTCCTGGAGATCCCCGACGACCGGCGGATCGCAGAAGCGTACTCCCGGGGAGAATTAGTCGTCGAATCACTTCCCGAATACCGGGCTCTCTTTGTGAGCCTCCTTCAGAAGACAATGAACGCGCACAAGCTCTTTCCACAACGCGTCCACGCCGAAGGGACATCATGACCTCAGATCGCGTCCGATATTCCTTCGGGCCCGTCCCCTCACGACGCTTGGGGAAGAGTCTGGGGATCAACAACATCCCGGCGAAGGTTTGCACCTATTCCTGCATCTACTGCCAAGTGGGTCGAACATCGCGGATGCAGATTGAGCGAGAACCCTTCTACGAGCCAGCCGCCATCTTCGAAGACGTGCAGAATAGGCTGGCAGAAGCGGCAAGGAGATCGGAACGGGTTGATTACCTGACCTTCGTGCCCGATGGAGAACCCACGCTGGATGTGAATCTCGGGAAAGTCATCGGCCTGCTCAAGCCGCTCGGCGTGCCCGTGGGCGTGATCACGAACAGTTCGCTCCTCTGGCGGGAAGACGTGAGAGCTGAGCTCCGCTTAGCGGATTGGGTTTCGGTGAAGGTCGATGCCGTTCAAGAACCGATCTGGCGACAGATCAATCGGCCACACAAAGCGCTTTCTTTGAATTCTGTGCGGGATGGCATAGTCGCATTCGCCGGATCCTTCACAGGAACATTCGTGACGGAAACGATGCTCGTTCAGGGTCTCCAGGATGATGAGAAGAGCATGGTGAAGGTTGCCGAGTTCATTCACAGACTCCAGCCAAAGGTTGCATATCTGAGCATCCCTACGCGTCCCCCCGTGGAACGGCTGGTGCGCGGTCCGGATGAAGAGACGCTCAATCGGGTCTATCAGGCCTTCGCACGCAGGATTGAACGCGTTGAATACCTGATCGGGTATGAAGGGAACGACTTCGCCTTCACCGGCGATGTGGAGAAGGATCTTCTAAGCATCACCGCGGTTCATCCGATGCGGGAAGAAGCCGTGCGTGCATTGCTCGCTCGGACCGGGTCTTCGTGGGAAGTGGTCGAGCGCTTGCTTGCCAAGCAGGAACTTGCACAGACGAAACACGATGGACACCTGTTCTATCTACGGAATCTCACCATAGGCCGCGAGCAGCGGAGAGACAAGGTTGTAGAAGGATGAAAGAGCTTGTCGTCATCAGTGGCAAAGGCGGAACGGGGAAAACCAGTATTACGGCATCGTTCGCCGTTTTGGCTGAACGGCCGGTCATCGCTGACTGTGATGTTGACGCGGCAGACTTGCACCTGGTTCTTTCCCCTCAGATCAGCGAACGCCATGAATTCCGCAGCGGGCATGAGGCGGTCATACGCGCAGACAAGTGCACGGGCTGCGGTGAATGTATGACCCATTGTCGATTCGATGCGGTCAAGACGAATGGCAACATCGAAGGGGGAGCCCCCTTCATCATAGACCCCATCGCATGCGAAGGATGCGGCGTGTGCGTCCGATTCTGTCCGGAGCATGCCATCGATTTCCCGGAACGCTCGTGTGGTGAATGGATGATTTCGGAGACCCGGTGCGGTCCGATGGTTCACGCGAGACTTGGCGTCGCAGCAGAGAACTCGGGCAAGCTGGTCTCGACCGTGCGACAAGAAGCCCGCCGAATCGCCGAACAGGGGCACCATCCGCTGATTATTGTCGACGGTCCGCCGGGAATCGGTTGTCCCGTCATCGCCTCGCTCACCGGCGCGACAACGGTGCTGGTCGTCACCGAGCCCACGGTTTCGGGGGAACACGACTTACGCAGAGTACTGAAGCTCACGGCGCATTTCAAAATTCCCACTGCGGTCTGCGTGAACAAATGGGACCTGAATCCCGGAATGACAGAACGAATTGAGGAGAAGGCGAGTCAGGACGGGGCTCGCATCGTTGGACGCATCCGGTACGACCGCGCCGTCACCCAAGCCCAAATGCAGGAGCGGGCCGTCGTGGAAACCACCGCCCCATGCGTCGCAGATATTCGACACGTCTGGGAACAACTCAAAATGTAGGGGAAGACACGACAGATGGGATGCATTCACGACGATGGATTTTCTGCAATCGCCCGGGACCACGCAGCCAATCCACGAAATTGCGGTCCACTTAAGACATTCGATGGCCATGGTCGCGTGACGGGCCCCTGCGGTGACACGATGGAGTTCTGGCTAGTCGTGCAGAATGACACCGTCCAGCGGGTCACGTTCACTACGGATGGATGCGGCTCCTCCCACGCGTGCGGCAGCATGGCAACAACACTGGCGGAAGGCAAACGCATCCAAGACGCGTCGGCGCTCTCCCAACAAGATATTCTGAATGCCCTCGGCGGATTCCCTTCCGACTCGGAGCATTGCGCACTCCTGGCGGCGAACACGCTCCAGGCGGCATGCGAAGATTATCTGCATCGGGGCAGAGGGACAGCCACGCATTCCAGCGACGCGCACGCGGCATGCAACACATGCGGAAACACGGATCGGTCGGCTCATGCTCCGAATGCTGGCGAGACCGATGAGGAGAGGCAAAGCAGCGAGAAGCTGCATTCACGGCTCTCTCACATTCGGCACCGGATCATCGTCCTCTCAGGAAAGGGCGGCGTTGGAAAAAGCACGGTGGCGGTGAATCTCGCCGCCGCGCTGGCGATGTCGGGGAAACGCGTCGGCCTGCTCGACATCGATATCCATGGACCCAGTATTCCGACGATGCTGGGACTTCAACAGGAGATGGTCCTCGCATCTGAAGACGGATTGTTGCCGATCGAAATGGATGGTATGAAGATCATGTCCCTGGGATTCATTCTCCACGACGAGGATGTCGCTGTCATCTGGCGCGGCCCCTTGAAGATGAGCGCGATCAAGCAGTTCTTGAGGGATGTCGACTGGGGAGAGTTGGACTACCTGATCATCGATTCCCCGCCGGGGACGGGGGACGAGCCAATGTCGGTTTGTCAGCTCATCGGCACGTTGGACGGCGCAGTGATCGTCACCACGCCCCAGAAGGTAGCCGAGGTGGACGTACGCAAGTCCATCACGTTCTGTCGACAGTTGAACGTCCCGGTGCTTGGAGTGGTGGAAAACATGAGCGGCTTCGTTTGTCCGAAATGCGGCGAAGTCACGCAGATCCTTCCTCCGGGGGCGGGGAACCGCATTGCCGAGAGCATGCACGTCCCCTTCCTCGGTTCCATACCCATCGATCCGATGATCGCTCAGGCATGCGATAGCGGACAAGCGTTCATCCAGCACTTTTCTACAACCCGCACGGCAGAGATCATGCGACAAATTGTTGCTCCGATCACCGCACTGGATGAGGCATCACACACAGCAAACCCACAGCACAACAACAAACACACACAAAGGACATCTCAATGAGAATAGCTATTCCACTGGCGAACGGAAAACTTGCTCTCCATTTTGGCCATTGCGAGCACTTCGTACTGGTCGACGTGGACAAGGAGGAAAAGAAAGTCGTGAAGAAACATATTGTCGAGGCCCCGCCTCATCAGCCCGGCCTCCTGCCTCCCTGGCTTGCGGAGCACGGTGCAACAATGATCATCGCTGGCGGCATGGGCCAGCGCGCCAAAGACCTCTTCATCGAGCGCGGTATTGAGGTCCTGGTGGGAGCCCCTGCAGATGAACCCGAAACGCTGGTGGCCGATTTCCTGGCAGGGAAACTGCAAGTGGGAGCGAACAGTTGTGATCACTGACCACACGGAGACGTTCAACGCGCGCAACGGTCATAGCCGGTGCCTGCTCTGCGGGGATCTCAATCCACGATCGCTCAATCTCTCGTTCGAGGCTTCAGGAAGCGCCGACGTCCGGACGCACTTCGAAGCGAGCGCCGAACTCCAGGGATACGATGACATTCTCCACGGAGGCGTTGTCGCTTCGTTGCTCGACGGAGCGATGACACATTGTCTGTTTCATCAAGGAGTGCAGGCGGTCACAGCCGATCTGCACGTTCGATTCGTGTACCCTGTTCCCTGTAACGCCTCCCTCGAAATCCGCGCGCGTGTGGTGTCGTCATCTCCCCCTTTGTATCGGCTGAAATCGGAGATCATTCTCGACGGGCAAGTCATGGCATGGGCTGAGGCGAGGTTTATGAGGCGGAAGCGCACGCAATGACATCAGCCGAATTGCAGATAATGGTCGTCCCGTGTCACTGCCGGAGCGAGCCCAAACGTGCATCACTTCCCCGCCTGATACTTCAACACCTCCACTTTTTCCATCGTCACCATCCCCCCACAATTCACCTCTTCGAACAAATGGTCGAGCACGGGCAGGAAGGCGCGAATCCGTTCCTCCGTGTCCACGATCTCGACCAGGATGGGGAGATCCTCGGAAAGCCGAAGAACCTTCGCGGTGTGAATGATGCGGCTCGCTGCCCCAAATCCTTCGACACCGCGGAAGACCGTCGCCCCGGCCAGGCCCATCTCGCGGGCTTTGAGGACGATGACCTCATAGAGCGGACGATGATCATGTTTGTCCAACTCGCCGAGGAAAATGCGAACAAGCTTACCTTCACCTGAGAGTTTCATGGTAACTCCTCACGACATCAAATGAGTTTGCCAAGGACGGCGCCAACGTAGGTCGCTGAAAGCCCGAAGATGACCGAGCCCGCAACGTACGATCCCGCGAGCAGATATTCAGCATCGCGCAGCAATGCGATGGTCTCGTAGCTGAACGTGGAGAATGTGGTGAATCCACCGAGGATGCCGATCGCAAGAAAGATCCGGATCGCAGGATCGATCACGAACCGTTCTTCTGACCACGACATAAGCACGCCGATCAAGAAACAACCGATCACGTTCACGAGCAGAATGCCATACGGGAAGACACTCTCGACATGCCGGGGGACGAATGCCGACAACCAGTAACGCATCACCGCCCCAATCCCTCCTCCGATAAACACGAGTACGTAGTGTTGCCACATGCGAACTACCCTCCAGACAGATTTTCTTCAGGGTAGGAGTTTTTCGCCTGTGGCGCAACGTGCAGTCGTGCTCTATAATAGAGGAGGGAACTCCGCGAGCGTCTGTTGGCGTTAAACAGGTATGCTCCGTATCTTACAAATGTGATGCGAATTTTCTCCATAGCCCTTCTTGCCGTCTACGTGGCTCTCGCCGCGGGTGTGACCGTTCAGCATCACACATGCGGAAGCACCACCACGGCCGACCTTTCGCCTTTGCCGCTCGAAGATCCATGCGGCTGCGATCCCTGGGAACTCCCTGCCACCCGATGCTGCACCGTCGAAGTCAAAACATTCCAATTACAAGACGAGCAGTCTGTCACGGCAATCGTGACGGCCCCCACGGTCAACGTTCTGCCAGTTCTGCATACAACGGCCGTCAGTCCGATCATCGACGCGATACCACTCACGCAACAGTTCTTCTGCGACACCTCGCCGGGGCGTTCCGTGCCGGCAACCATCCTCAACTGCACCTTTCTCATTTAAGCCGATGTGACTGACCCGAGGGCGACGTGGCTCTGACCACGCCCCCTTGCCGCGCTTTGTACTGGCAACTTCCCAGCAGTTTCATTGATGGAGCACTCAGAACGGTCATGAGGAATGTCATGCATACCCTATTCTATGCGATCACCCTATTGCTGTTCCCCCTTTTTGCGATCTTCGCTCAAGAAGTAACGGTTGTCGAAACCAGCTTCAAGGTCTTTGGCAACTGCGGCATGTGCAAAACCCGCATCGAGAAAGCTCTAAAGATCAAGGAAGTGAAGATGGCGAAGTGGGACAAGCATTCGAAGATTCTCGCCGTCGCATATGTCTCCCCTTCCATCACAGTGGATTCCCTCAAGCAGCGAATCGCCGCAGTTGGCCACGATACCGACAAGTTCAAGGCAAACGACGCCGTGTATGAGGAACTCCCTGCGTGCTGTTTGTATCGGGATGTGGAGAATACACATTGATTCCAGAGTAGCGAGTCGGGAGTAGAAAAGAAAAGGAATCGGATAATGAAAACCATTGTCTCAATTATTATGCTGCTCGCGGCGGTGTTGATGATCGGCGCGGCGCAAGCAACCGATGTCGTGCAGGGGAAGGTCGTGGAGAAAACGGAGGACGGCCAATACCTTCCGGTGATCGGCGCGAGCGTCTATTGGCTCGGCACGGGCGTGGGGACGCTCGCCGATACGGCCGGACGATTCAGCCTCCCCTTCGTCACTTCGGGGAGAAGGCTCGTCGCAAGCAGCGTCGGCTATCGAGCGGACACGATCAATGTCGGGGAACCCCGCGTTGTCCGCATCATCTTGAAGCCGGAAGCATCGGAAGTCGCGACGGTCGAGGTTGTCGGTCAACGTTCACCGACCTATCTTGACTATCAGGGGACAACGAAGACACTCGTGATGACCGAGAAGGAACTCTTCAAGGCGGCCTGCTGCAACCTTTCGGAGAGTTTCGAAACGAATGCGTCCGTGGACGTCTCGTTCACTGATGCGGTCACTGGGACGCGGCAGATCGAGATGCTCGGACTGGCGGGAACCTATTCACAGATTACCGTGGAAAACATGCCCGCCATCCGCGGTTTGACCTCCAACGTGGGGCTGACCTACATTCCCGGGACCTGGATCGAGAACATCCAGGTTTCCAAAGGCGTGGGGTCGGTTGCGAACGGGTACGAATCCATCACAGGACAGATCAACGTCGAATACCGGAAGCCCTGGAACGAAGAGGAAAGCCGCATCTTCCTCAATGTCTTCGGTAATCAGGACCAGCGATTTGAGGCGAATCTCAACCTTCGGCAGCCGATCGGCGAGACGCTCTCATCGCTCACCTTGCTCAGCGCTGGAACGCAGCGAATGGCGGTGGATGAGAATCGGGACCGCTTCCTCGACATCCCAACGGGGAACTCGATGAATGTGCTCCAACGGTTCTCCATCCACGGTCTGGACAACATCGAGGGGCAGCTGCTCGTGCAGTACACAACGGACGAGAAACGGGGCGGGACGGAGCGCGGGCACGTGCTGGATCGCGCATCGATCGCCGCGAATCCCCTTGAATTCCTCTATCGGTACGACGCACGGCAATTGCGCGTGTCAGGAAAGACCGGTTATGTCTTCCCGAATTCCCACCGAAGCGTCGGATTGCAATGGTCGTACGCCGACTACCGGCAGTCCTCGTTGTTCAATGTGCGTGAGTACGACGGGCGGGAGCGGACCGGTTACGTAAATCTTCTCTATGACGTCGAGTTGGAGGAGGAGGTTCATCGGCTCCGCTTTGGCGTGAGCTATCTCTTCGACGAGTACGATGAAACGTACACGACGCTGCGATTGCAGCGCACCGAACGAGTGCCCGGAGCGTTCGCGGAGTACACATATACGCAGCAAGAGACATTCTCCGCGGTGATCGGACTGCGTGCGGACAACCACAATCTCTTCGGCTCCTTCGTCACGCCGCGCTTGCATGTTCGCTACACGCCCGATCCCGACTGGGTCTTCCGTGCCGTGGCCGGCCGCGGCCAGCGAACGGCGAACATGATCGCCGAGAACATTGCTCATCTTGCAAGCGCGCGATCAGCATTGGTCGAAGGAACGAACGGTTCCTATCCCTTCGAGCCGGAGATCGCGTGGAACTTCGGATTCAACGTGACGCGCTACTTCCCGTGGGACGATCGCGAGGGAACGTTCACACTGGACCTCCATCGCACATCATTTAAGAACCAACTGGTCGTGAACCTCGACCGGAGTCCACAGCAGGTCGTGTTCCAGAACCTCACCGGTGCATCGTATTCCAACAGCGTTCAATTGGAACTGACGATGCAACCGATCGAGCGACTGGAGCTCCGCACGGCGTATCGGTTTCTCGATGTGCGACAGAGTGTGGACGGGCAACTTCGTGAGCGGCCATTTGTTGCGCGGCATCGAGCGTTCGTCAATCTCGGCTTTTCTACAGAGCGGCAGGAGACTCAGGACGCGCAGATGCTGTACGACCTGACTGTTTCCTGGTTCGGACAGAAACGTCTGCCGGACACCCGCTCCAACCCGACAGACTTCCAGGCTTCGGCGCACTCTCCATCCTTCTTCCTTGTGAACGGACAGATCACACGATCGTTCTTTGAAGGTCTGGATCTGTACATCGGCGTCGAGAACCTGCTCGGCTTCCGTCAAGAACGCCCCATTCTCTCGGCGGATAATCCAAGCGGCGCGTA
>JBFYQI010000124.1:0-5243 GCA_041302875.1 Ignavibacteria bacterium | reverse complement strand
GCTTCGTCGAACGGGGAGAACTCGCCGGCTCAGGTGCGCCTCTCTTTCGGATTGCAGATCTGAACGAAATGGAGACGACGATCTACGTCTCGGAGGCCGATCTCCCTCGCATCGCCCTTGGTCAATCTGCGGAAGTGCGGGTAGATGCATTCCCGGACCGGTCCTACCAAGGCCGTGTCGTGTTCATTTCGTCCGTCGCGGAATTCACGCCGAAGAACATCCAGACCAAAGAAGAGCGAACCAAGTTGGTCTTTGCGGTGAAACTCACGGTCGCGAATCCCGACGGTTCGCTAAAGTCGGGGATCCCGGCGGATGTCACGATCACGGCAGCAACGAAGTGACCTCATCCCACGACATATTCGCGCTGGAACTCCTCGGCCTTTCGAAAACGTTCGATCCGCATTCCTCTCATCCGGTCAAGGCGGTGGATGACGTTTCGGTCGCGGTCCGCAAGGGGGAGATCTTCACGATCGTCGGTCCCGACGGGGCGGGGAAGACCACAGCTATCCGGATGATGTGCGGCGTTCTCCCGCAGGATCGCGGTGAGATTCGCATCATGGGGCTGGATCTGCGGACGCAGCGCGATGAGGTGAAACGCCATATCGGCTATCTCTCGCAACGATTCAGTCTGTACGGGGACCTGACGATCGATGAGAACATCGATTTCTTCGCGGAGATCCATCGCATCAAAGAATTCGGTGCGCGGAAAGAGGAGCTGCTGAGATTCATGCGGCTGACGGAATTCCGGGACCGACTTGCTTCGCGCCTCTCGGGGGGGATGAAACAGAAACTGGCGCTGGCCTGCACGCTTATCCATGCGCCGGACATCATCTTTCTCGATGAGCCGACGACGGGCGTCGATCCGGTCTCGCGCCGCGACTTCTGGAAGATCCTCTCCGAATTGCTCCGTTCCGGCATCACGATCGTCGTCAGCACTCCGTACCTCGATGAAGCCGAACGCAGCACGCGGGTGGCGTTGATGGACCGCGGCCGCATTCTCCAATGTGACTCGCCGGAAGCGATCAAGGCGGATTTTCCATTCCGTGTTCTTGAGATCGTGACAGAGGATGTCCGCACCGCGGCGGATGTGCTCTCGGCGGATTTCCCGAAGGACCGCATCCAGATGTTTGGGGATCGCATTCATTGTCTTATCGAAGCAGAAACGGACGCGAGCCGCAAGGCGGTCGAACGACGGCTGAAGGGATCCGGCGTTGTCGTTCATCACATCCGTCCGGTTCCGCCCTCGCTCGAAGACGTCTTCATTGCACGCGTTTCAACAGCAGGTGTCTCATGAAAGCGCAAATGGCAAATATGAGATGTATCATGATGGCGGGTCTTGTGACGCTCACGACGCACTTCGGTGCCGCGCAAGAGGGGAGCAAGGGTGAGAGGATGACGCTCGAACAATGCGTCGCCCGTGCGCTGGAACAGAGTCCGGCGATGACCATCAGCGAAGCACGTGTTACGTCCGCGGAAGCAAGAGCCTCTGAGGTCCGCACACAGTTGCTTCCCAGTCTCCGGCTCAGCGCGCGCGCTGCATTGCTCAGCGAGGTTCCGGAGTTCGTCCTGAACGCGCCGCCGCCGATCGGACAACTGACCATCTTCCCCTCGATCACCGAGAACTACGGAGCACGGCTCACACTGCAACAGCCGCTGTTCACCGGCTTTCGTCTGCTGAATTCCTATGATGCGGCCTCGCTGCATGCGGATGCCGCCCGCGAAGACCGGACCAAGGACCGCGCCGACCTGACGCTGCAGGTGACCACAACCTTCTGGACCGTCATTCGCGGGATGGAACTGGAGCGGACCCTGAATTCTTCCATCCGGCAAATGCAAGACCACGTCAAGGACCTGCGCGCATATGTTGCGACCGGAATGGCGACCGACCTCGATCAACGGAAGGCGGAGGTGCAATTGGCCTCGCTGGAAGTCAGGCGCATCGAAGCGCGATCGGCGGTGCGCGTGGCGACGATGCAGTTGAACAGCCTCATCGGGAGAGAGCTCACCGAGCCGTTGACCCCCGCGATTCCGGATCTCGCCGCAGACACTGGACGAGTCGGAAGTGCGGAGTTCGGAACATTAATGTTGGCGGCGAAGGAGCATCGGCCGGAGATCCGGGCGATGGAGCGCCGGAAAGCTGCGAGCATCGCCGGTTTGAGCGCCGCACAGGCCGGTTGGTACCCGTCGGTTGCACTGGTTGCGAACTACGACTACGCGAACCCGAATCAGCGGCATTTCCCGCAACGCGCCGAATGGAACGACACGTGGGACGTGGGATTGTCGCTTCAGTGGAATATTTGGGATTGGCTTGCGACCTCGCATCAGTCCGTGCAAGCGGAAGCGAGCGTGCGCCAGAGTGAAGCCGCGTTGATTCAGATCCAGGATGCGGTGGTGCTGGACGTTGCGCAGAGCACCCAGCAGGTGATCGCCGCGCGCGAGATGGTGACCGTTGCGCTTGCCGGAGTGGCCGCCGCCGACGAGACAAAGAGGATCACGACGGAACGATTCAAGCAGGGGATCGTCTCGAGCACGGATGTCCTGGACGCGCACGCCGCGGCCATTCAGGCTGAGGCGACATTGGTTCAGGCGAGAGCAGATCTTGCGATCGCGTTGGCGAAGCGGGATCGCGCGATCGGAGCGATTCGATGAACGGAAGTGCGACAGACTATGCCGTTGTTGTTGAAGGCCTCACGAAACGGTTCGGCCAGTTCACCGCAGTCAATTCCGTGAGTTTCACCGTGCGGCGCGGCGAGATCTTCGGATTTCTCGGTCCGAACGGTGCGGGAAAGTCGACCACGATCCGGATGCTGTGCGGTCTCCTCACGCCCACGGGCGGAAAGGCGATCGTCGGCGGATTCGATGTTTCCCGCGATCCGGACGCCGTGAAGTCGACGATCGGCTACATGTCGCAACGGTTCTCCCTATATGAAGACCTTTCGGTGGAGCAGAACATCGAGTTCTATGGAGGGATCTACGGATTGGAAGGGGAACGTCTCAAGGAGCGGAAAGCATGGGCGTTGACCATGGCAGGGCTGGAGGGGAAAGAATCCCTGCTTGCCGCGTCGCTCTCGGGAGGGTGGAAGCAACGTCTCGCCCTCGGATGTGCGATCCTGCATGAGCCGCCGATCCTGTTTCTCGATGAACCGACCGGTGGTGTCGATCCCGTGTCCCGCCGGAGTTTTTGGGATCTCATTTACGATCTTTCGCATCGCGGCGTTACCGTATTCGTCACCACGCATTACATGGACGAAGCGGAACACTGCAACACGATCGGTCTGATCTATGGCGGTGAACTCATTGCCATCGGCCCCCCGACCGACCTCAAGCACAAACTCGACCGCTATGCCTTCTTCGAGGTTCAGAGCGGTGCTCCGGTCGAGGCGATGGATGTGCTCAGGCAACAGCCGTGGACCGTCGAAACCTCGATCTTCGGTTCTGCATTTCACGTGAGCACGGCGATCGACGAAGGAAGACCCCGACAGATCTCCAGACTGCTTGAGAATGAGGGGATCACGGTCGAACGGATCGATCGGATCTTGCCGTCGCTGGAAGATGTCTTCATTCATTTGATCGCGGAACATGACGCACGCACCCATTCCTGAATTTCTGCGATCTCTCATTGTCCCTTTGCGCTCTCGGCATGGTCATCTTCCGAAATATGGTTGAGCACATCTTATGTCTCTAAATATTCTTCCCATCGTACGGAAGGAATTCCGCCAGATCCGTCGCGACAAGCGTATCCTCGCGGTGCTGCTCTTCATCCCGGGACTGATGCTCGTGATGTTCGGCTATGCGCTGACGTTTGACGTGAAGCATACGTCGATGGCAATCCTCGACAAGGACCAAACGAAGACCAGCAGGGAGTTTGTCAGGCTCTTCTTCGTTTCGGAGTACTTCGACCGCGTGGCTGATCTCGCGCGCGACGATGAGGCCGACAAGCTGCTGGACGCCGAGCAGGTGCGTGTCGTCGTGGTCATTCCGCGAGGGTTTTCGGCGGACCTGGCGGCGGGCGACGGCGCCTCCGTGCAGGTCCTTGTGGACGGAGCGAACTCGAATGCGGCGTCGACAGTCCTGGGGTATGTTGGGACCATCATTCAGCAGTATTCCCTCCAGATCCTCACCGAGGCATCGATGCGGCTCAGCGGCAGATCATTCGAACTCCCGGTCGATTTCCGCCAACGCGTCTGGTACAACCCGGAATTGGAGAGCGCGAAGTTTCTTGTGCCCGGGCTGATCGCGTTCATCCTGATGGTCACGGCGGTCATTTCCACCGCGATGGCGGTCGTCCGCGAGCGGGAGCACGGCACGATGGAGCAGATCATCGTTTCGCCGATCCGGCCGGTCGAGCTGATCCTCGGGAAGACCATCCCGTATACACTGATCTCCCTCATTGCGACCGTCGCCATTCTCATTGTGGGATACATCTTGTTCGGCGTGACGATCAAAGGAAGCGTTCTCCTGTTGTTCCTCGTGACGGTTCTCTTTCTGGTCGGAGGGCTCGGCATGGGATTGCTGATCTCGACGCTCGTCGAAACGCAGCAGCTTGCGTTCATGATCGCGGTGATCGTCTCGATGCTCCCCACGTTCATTCTGTCGGGTTTCGTCTTCCCGATCCGGAACATGCCCGTGGTTATCCAGGCGGTCACCTACATCATTCCGGCGCGGTACTTCCTCGTTGCGCTGCGGGCGATCATCCTGAAAGGGGTGGGAATTGCGGCGTTCTGGGATCAGCTCATCTTTCTTACAGTCTTCGCCGTGTTCGTGCTCGGGGTCAGCTCGCTCCGAATGAAGCGGATCCTTCATTGACCTGCCATGCGAACCATCATCCATATCATCCGCAAAGAATTTCTCCAGCTCATTCAGGACCGCAAGATGCTCGGTGTCAGCATCGTCGCGCCGATCTTCCAGCTGATCATTCTCGGATATGCGGCGACGTTCGATGTGAAGGAGATCCCGATGGTCGTCGTCGACCAGGACTGCACGGCGTCGAGCAGGAACGTGGTCGAACGCTTTGTCAGCACGGGGTATTTTCTTGTGGTGGAGAACGCCGACCGCATGGGCGACATCGATGAATTGCTGGACAACGGCCATGCATCTGCGGCGATCGTCATTCCGCGGGGGTTCGAGGCGGGACTTGGCGCGAGTCGAACCACGACGATCCAGTTCATCGTCGACGGCTCCGAATCGAGTTCGGCATCGATCGCATTGAACTACGCAGCGATCATCGTGTCACGGTTCTCCCA
>JBFYQI010000094.1:0-6832 GCA_041302875.1 Ignavibacteria bacterium | reverse complement strand
CAACAATCCGCCGTCAAGGCCGCAAATGGTCCGGTCCTGATCATCGCCGGAGCAGGGAGCGGGAAGACGCGCGTGTTGACGTACCGTATCGCCTATCTCATTTCGTGCGGCGTCCCCCCGTACCAGATCCTTGCACTGACGTTCACCAACAAAGCGGCCGCGGAAATGCGCAAGCGCATCACGCACCTCGGCGGCGACCAGGCGAAGGACATCTGGATGGGGACGTTTCACTCCATCTTTGCCCGCATACTTCGCCGGGAGTGCGCACCGCTTGGCTTCACGTCCTCGTTCTCCATCTATGACTCGGATGATTCTCTTTCGGTCGTCAAGCGGATCCTCGAGCGGTTGAACATCTCCGCTCAGCAGTTCAATCCGAACGCCATCCGTAGCCGCATCAGCATGGCGAAGAACCAGATGATCTCCCCCCAGAAATACGCGGAGTCGGCGAAGGACATCTTCGATGAGAAGACGGCATCCGTCTATGCGGAATACCAGAAGACGCTCCAGGCCAACAACGCGATGGACTTCGACGACCTGCTGATCAAACCCATCGAGCTCTTCGAACGGAAGCCTGAGATTCGGGATCGCTATCGCCAACGGTTCAAATTCGTCCTGGTGGATGAATTTCAAGACACGAACCGCGCGCAATACAAGATGCTGCGCCTGCTGGCGGATGGCCATCAGAATATCGCCGTCGTCGGGGACGATGCCCAGTCGATCTACTCGTTCCGCGGCGCAGAGATTCGCAATATTCTTGACTTCGAAAAGGACTATCCGGCGTGCCAGGTGTTTCGCCTGGAACAGAACTATCGTTCGACAAAGCGCATCATCAGCGTGGCGGATAGTCTCATCCGGTTCAACCGGGAGCAATTGAAGAAGACATTGTGGACGGACAATCCGCAGGGAGAGCCGGTGTCGATCGTCAGGTGCGTGGACGAACAGGACGAAGGATTTCAGATCGTCCAAGCCGTCCAGCATGAGATCGGCCATCGGAAGCTTGATCTGAAGGACTTTGCCGTCTTGTACCGGACGAACTCGCAATCCCGTGCTCTCGAGGATGCCTTTCGCAGGAGCAACATCCCGTATGTCATCGTCGGCGGCATCCGGTTCTATGAGCGGAAAGAGATCAAGGACGTGCTGGGGTATTTCCGCCTGATGGCGAATCCGGCGGATGGCGAGAGCTTCCTGCGAGTCGTCAACTATCCGGCGCGCGGGATCGGAGAGACCTCGCTCGACCATCTCCGCACCTTCTCGATGCGCACCGGAATGACCTTGTACGACGCCGTGACGAAGATCGACCAGGCGGAGGACCTGCAGGAGCGTGCGAAGATGGCGCTTCGGACTTTCCGCGCATTCATCGAGAAGTACCGGGGCCTGCGGACGCAAATGTCGCTTACGGAGTGGACGCGCGCCTTTGTGGACGAACTGGGCATTCTGCGTCAACTGAAGGAAGAGCGGACCATCGAATCGATGAACCGATGGGAAAACGTTCAGGAACTCCTTTCCGCCATCTCGGAGTTCGCCGTGGAACATCCCGACGCGACGCTCGAGGCGTTCCTGGAGAGCGTTGCGCTTGTCTCCGATATTGATACCTGGGAAGGGACGAAGAATGCGGTGACGCTGATGACGCTCCACGCTTCGAAAGGGCTGGAGTTTCCGGTCGTCTTCATCGCAGGATTGGAGGAGGGATTACTTCCGTTCTATTCGGGAAGCGTCGACCCGAGCGAGCTCGAAGAGGAGCGACGGCTCTGCTACGTCGGCATCACCCGGTCACAGCAGAAACTGTACGTAATGCACACGTCGATGCGGTATCGGTTCGGCGAGATCTCGTATCCCAGCGAATCGCGGTTCTTGTCCGAACTCGGCACGGAGCACATCGAACGCGTCGTTCCCCGCTCCTCGGCACGCGTTTCCGATGTGATCACTGCCCAGCGGAGCATCCGCCCGGCGATGCGACGACCAGCGGCGGAACGCCCCGCACCGAAGGATGCGGAATTCTTTCCTGATCAAATGCCGGATTATGAAGGGGAGACGCAAGAGCAGTTGGAGTTGAAGCGGGGGACCATCGTTCTTCACGAAAAGTTCGGTCGCGGAAAGGTGCTCTCTGTCTCGGGATCAGGAGAATCCCAGAAGGCGACCGTCGATTTCGAATCCTACGGAATGAAAAGCCTCATCGTGAAGTTCGCAAAACTACGCCGAGGCTGACCTCAGACCAATCAACATTCGTAAATCACCAAATCGTAATTCTCAACTCACCCAATCACCATTCTGCAATCACCCAATCACCAATTGCCTCAACAATTATCCTTCCCTCTAACCACCACCACCTCCCCCCACAACTCCCGATGGATGTAATGGGTGATCAGCGTGTTGAATTCCGCGACGAACGCCGACGGGACGATGAAATAGACCCGTGAGCGATTTCCCGTGCGATGATGATACTGATCCAGGAAGACGTTGTACTGCGTGAGCGCGTGCTCCGTTTCCAGATCTCCGAATCCCGTCTTTGCTTCCCCGATCACATACCGCTCGGTCGCCGGATCGTACGCATAGACGTCCGGGGCCTTATCTTCCTGGTCCCCATATCCGTCGTTCGGCAACTCGAGCGTGGGGGAATAGCCGGCGACGCCATCGGCGCTACTGACGAGAAACCCCGATTCGACGAACAGCGCAACCAGTTCGCTCACCAATTGCTGATGATGCGCGGCATCCTGATCCGAACGTTTCTGCATGGCGACGCCTACTTCCCCGCAAGGATCCGTTCGTAGTAGGCCTCGTAGTCGCCGACGATCTTGGACGACTCGAACTCCAGGGCGCGGGCGCGGGCGGCGTCGGAAAACATCTTGTGCTTCCCCGGGTTGCTGAGCAGGTCGATCGCATAGCGCGCCATGCGGTCAATGTCACCGATCTCGGCGATGAAGCCGGTCTGTCCGTGGAGCTGCAGCTCCGGCAGTCCGCCGACGCTGGAGGAAATGACCGGCACCTCGCAGGCCATCGCTTCAAGGGCGGACAGTCCGAAACTCTCGGATTGGCTGGGCATGAGGAACAGGTCCGCTGCCGAAAGGATGGGGACAAGTTCCACCTGCTTGCCGAGGAACCGCACGCGTCCCTGAATCCCGAGTTCGCGGCTCAGGATCTCGCATTGAGAACGGTCGGGCCCGTCGCCGATGAGAATGAGGATGCTCGGGACTTTCTTATTGATCTCATGAAACACGCGGATCACATCGGGGACCCGCTTCACCGGACGAAAGTTCGAAGTGTGGACGACGATCTTCTCGCCGTTCGGCGCGAAGTGCTTGCACACGTCACCCGCGTTCGACCGGCTGTACTTGGCCGCGTCGATGAAATTCGGGATGACCTCGATCTCCTTGTCGATGCCGTAATTCGTCAGCGTCTTCTCTCGCAGGAATCGGGAAACTGCGGTGACGCCGTCGCTCTGCTCGATGCTGAACTTCATCACGGGAAGAAAGCTCGGCTCCAGACCCACCAGCGTGATATCTGTTCCATGCAGTGTTGTGATGACCTTGATATCCGGCCTTCGCAGCATCTGCTTGGCGAGATAGGCGCTGGTCGCGTGAGGAATGGCATAGTGGCAATGGAAGATCTCGAGCTTTTCATACTCCGCCACCTCGACCATCTTGCTGGCCAGGGCGAGCGTGTAGAGCGGAAAGTCGAACAGGGGATAATTCGACATCTCGACTTCGTGGAAGAGGATATTGTCCTGGTAGCCGCTGAGTCGGATGGGCATCGCGTAACTGATGAAATGGACCGAATGACCCCGGTTGGCGAGGGCTTTGCCCAATTCCGTGGCAACGACGCCGCTTCCGCCGTAGGTGGGATAGCAGGTGATTCCGATTCGCATGACTCCTCCTGAGGAAAAGGTACGGCTTAAAGCAGGGACAAACAACCGGGAAGGCCTTTCCATTCAGGCGAAAAGTGAGGGTGTACCGGAACCTTCCCGGCTTGACGGACGTTATGTATTCATGCGAACATGTGACGGCGTACCGAAGGGGATTCATGTGATAGTTGGAATTGTTCGCATCGTTTGATATCTTATGTGTCGAAGAGCGCATTTAGCTCTTCATTTTTTTGCCCATAAACAGGACTCAATAGGTCGGATTTCCCCATGCTTCAGTTGTCGAAAAAAGTGGAGTACGGACTCATCGCGTTGCGCCACATGGCGCTCAAGCAGCGAGGTCAGGTCTTCACTGCAAAGGAGATCGCGCTGGAATACGACTTGCCGTATGAGCTCCTTGCAAAGATTCTCCAAAAACTCACGAGAGCGAACATCGTCGTGTCGACTCAAGGAGTGCGTGGCGGATACGCATTGGCCCAACGGCCCGAAGAGATCCAAGTATCTCACGTGATCCGTACGATCGAAGACGAGAAGCCGATGATCGCAGAGTGCTACGCTGAAGGAACGGACACCTGTTCGATCTTCGACGCCTGCACCATCCGCAAGCCCCTCGGCAAAGTCCAACGCAACCTTGAATCCTTGCTGCAAAACATGACGATCCAGGAAATCATTTGACCACTGACCACTGACTACTGATTACTGACCACTGATTACTGACCACTGACTACTGACCACTGACTACTGACCACTGAATCATGTCCACCGAAACACGCGAAGTAGAAGAACTTGCCAACCGGGAATACAAGTGGGGATTCGTGACCGATGTCGAGTCCGAATCCATCCCGAAGGGCTTGAATGAAGATGTCATCCGTCTCATCTCCGCAAAGAAGAGCGAGCCGGAATGGCTTCTCGAGTGGCGGCTGAAGGCCTTTCGCCATTGGCAGACGCTGGTCGAGCCCCGCTGGCCGAACGTGACCTACGCGAAGATCGACTATCAGGACATCGTGTACTATTCCGCCCCACGGCAGAAGAAGCAATTGCAGAGCCTCGACGAGGTCGACCCGGAGATCCTGCGGACGTACGAAAAGCTGGGCATCCCGTTGCGGGAGCAGGAATGGCTCGCCGGCGTTGCCGTCGACGCGGTGTTCGACAGCGTTTCTGTCGCGACAACGTTCAAGGAGAAACTCGGGGAGCTGGGCATCATCTTTTGCTCGTTCTCTGAAGCGGTGCAGGAGCATCCGGAGCTGGTCAAGAAATATCTCGGTTCGGTCGTTCCTGCCAACGACAACTTTTTCGCCGCGTTGAACTCTGCGGTCTTCAGCGATGGTTCGTTCTGCTATATCCCGAAGGGCGTGCGCTGTCCGATGGAATTGTCCACGTATTTTCGAATCAATGCCATCGATACCGGACAATTCGAACGGACGCTTATCGTCGCGGAAGAAGGGGCATACGTCAGCTACCTGGAAGGCTGCACGGCGCCGCAGCGGGACACCAACCAACTGCACGCAGCGGTCGTCGAGATCGTTGCAATGGACAACGCACAGGTCAAGTATTCGACGGTCCAGAATTGGTATCCCGGCGACAAGGACGGGAAAGGGGGAATCTACAATTTCGTGACCAAGCGCGGAAAGTGCGCTGGTGTGAATGCGCGCATCTCCTGGACGCAGGTCGAGACCGGTTCGGCGATCACCTGGAAGTATCCCAGCGTTCTGCTGATCGGCGACAACTCGGTCGGTGAGTTCTACTCCGTCGCGTTGGCAAACCATCGACAGCAGGCGGATACGGGGACGAAGATGATCCACATCGGGAAGAACACGCGCAGCACGATCGTCTCGAAGGGCATTTCTGCGGGATTCGGGCAGAACTCGTATCGCGGACTGGTCGAGATCAAGAAGGGAGCGGAGAATGCGCGCAACTTCTCCCAGTGCGATTCACTCCTCCTCGGGGACAAATGCGGCGCGCACACCTTCCCGTATATCGAAGTGAAGAACACGACATCGAAGGTCGAGCATGAAGCCTCGACATCGAAGATCGGCGAAGATCAGATCTTCTACTGCAAGCAACGCGGCCTCTCGGCCGAGGATGCGGTGAACATGATCGTGAATGGCTTTTGTAAGGAAGTATTCCGGGAGTTGCCGATGGAGTTTGCCGTTGAGGCGCAGAAACTCCTCGGCGTGAGCCTGGAAGGAAGTGTCGGATAACCGAAGACGAAGCGAACAAGGAGCAAGGAAGAAATGCTGGAAATACGAAACCTCCACGCCAAGGTGGAAGACAACGAGATCCTGCGCGGGATCGATCTGGTGGTCCGCCCAGGAGAGATTCACGCGATCATGGGCCCCAATGGTTCCGGCAAGAGCACGCTCGCGGGCGTCCTCGCCGGCCGGGATGCCTACACCGTGACGGACGGAACGGTATCGTTCGAAGGGAAGGACCTGCTGGAGATGGCTCCGGAAGAGCGGGCCCGCGAAGGGGTGTTCCTCGCCTTCCAGTATCCGGTTGAGATCCCGGGCGTGAACAATTCCTACTTCCTGAAGTCCGCGCTGAATGCCATCCGCAGACACCGCGGAATGGAAGAGCTCGACGCGGTCGACTTCCTCGCATTGATCAAGGATCGGATGAAGCTCGTCGACATGGATCAGAGCTTCCTCAATCGCCCGGTGAATGAAGGATTCTCCGGCGGCGAAAAGAAGCGGAACGAGATCTTTCACATGGCGGTCCTGGAGCCGAAACTGGCGATCCTCGACGAAACGGATTCCGGACTGGATATCGACGCGCTCCGCATCGTGGCAGACGGTGTGAACAAGCTTCGCAGGAAGGACAACGCAACGATCGTCGTTACGCACTATCAGCGTCTGCTGAATTACATCGTTCCGGATTTTGTGCATGTACTGGTCGACGGCCGCATCGTCAAATCCGGCGGAAAGGAACTCGCGATCACGCTCGAGGAACAGGGCTATGATTGGGTGCGTGAAGGGA
>JBFYQI010000063.1:0-6385 GCA_041302875.1 Ignavibacteria bacterium | reverse complement strand
CTCTTCTTCCAGCTCGAAGAGGTCTGGCTCCGGAGTCATCCGAAGAATCAGATCGACGAGGCGCTGCAGGAAATGATCGCAAAGGCCGGACACGGCATCAGCGATTGGCGGGATATTCGAGTGAAGGAACTCGCGGCGTTCTATGCGAAACTGAGGGGCGAAATGCCGGAGGTTGCGGTCCCGTCAGCCATCAGACTCTGGTTCGCGAAGCGAAATCCCTTCGCCAGCGCCTTCACGCGGTCGTATGCCCAACGAGTGTGGCAACGATGGTACCTGCACCTATGGAATCCACTCAAATGGATCGAAGTATGGCTGTTTGAATGGGTGAATGGATTGCGATTTCTCAAACATTTCCTGGGCGCGGCATACTCATCAGAAGAAGTAGCGAGCGCCAATGCCTGCGTCCAAGCCAAAACCCGTTGAAGGTGTCAGCTGAAGCGACGGAACGAGTTCGAGGAAGATATCGATTGGCGTGCGATGGGGCATCCATTCGATTCCGAACACGCCCCGGACAGCGGCTGAGCTTTCGTAACTCCCACCACTGTTGATCCGACCTCCAATGCCGTAGTACAATGGAAATCGTTCGGACGAACGGATCGCATGAAAGGAATGCCAGAGGTAGTCCATATGAAAATGGACGCGGTTCCTTCCATCGTACCCACTCTTGGAATCCCCGATCCGATCCCCTCCGATCGACCATCCAAGACCGAAATCAAACGCATTGTCTGATGACGTCCACAGTTTCGCGCTGATCCCTGTCGGCTCACCGATGATCAAGCCTAACCCAAAACCCCGGTCTTGAGCGATTGCTCCTGTGACGGCGAAGAGCACGCACAGGACGATGACTCCACAACATGATCGTTTCACTTGGATTCTCCTTTTGGACTCAACACTAGGGCTTAGTTTGCTCGAGGAATCCCTGGATCGCCGGTCCATTCTTCTTCTCCCTCTTCGCCGCCCGTTTTTCCATCAAGGTTTTTGCCGGTGCTTTCTTCTGACCTTTCTTACTGCTTTGTCCTTTGCTCACGATACGTCTCCTTGTGTTGTGGGAAATACGAACCACTCGCTATTGTAGTGATGCGATCGATCCTCCGGGACATGACTGTTCCACGAGTTGAATCCGGATGTCATGTCCGTAATGCTGACAACGCTTTGAACAATTCAGTTTCCGCCTCGCTAAGATGCTCTGGCAGAACGATATCGACTTTAACCAGGAGATCGCCATGTTCATTCTTCTTTGCAGAGACTGGCATTCCCAGACCCCGGAGACGAAGCACTGTGCCATTCGCTGTCTCTTTCGGGATGACGACATCGACCCTTCCCTTCAAGGTTCGTATCCGAGCCTTTCCACCGAGCACAGCCGTATACAGTTCAACTGCGGAATTGCGGTGGAGATCATTTCCTTCCACGCGAAATTCCGGATGGGGTGCGATCCTGATGGTCAGGTAGAGATCACCGTTTGCTCCGCCCCCCGATCCGCCTCCTCCTTTACCCGGAATTCTCAACACTTGCTGGTCTGCAGCGCCCGGTTTGATCTTCACTCGAATCGCTTGCCCGTTGAGATGGATGATCCGTGTCGTACCGTGGAATGCTTCATCCAACGAGAGAACCGTTTCCGCTTCAATATCCTCGCCTGTGATGACAAAGCTGTGTTTTCCCGGCCGCCCACCACTCCGCTGACCGAACAACAGTTCGAAGAGATCCTCGAGGCCAATATCGCTGCCCGCCGCATCGAACGCCTTCGTATCCGTCCGTCGTGATCTCCCTTCGCGGTCACGTGCATACTTTGACCAATCAAATCCTCCCGGCGGTGCTCCGGCTTCCTCGTAGCGTTTCCAGTCTGCCCCGAACCGATCATATTTCTTGCGCTTCGCAGGGTCGCTGAGGACTTCGTTCGCCTCATTCAGATCCTTGAACTGTTCTTCAGCCGCCTTATCGCCTTTGTTCTTGTCCGGATGGTATTTGCGTGCAAGCATCCGATACGCCTTCTTGATTTCAGAGGACGTAGCGGTCGTCCGAACACCCAAGGTTTTGTAGTAGTCTTTGTACGTCATCATGACCCATCAATGTCGGAATGCGCTTTCCCTCGACGCCTCACTTTCACATTCGCGTGCCGTGGCATGATCGGGATGCGATCCAGAGAGATCCCGGGCCCGAGAAGAACCGCGATCCATCGCGTTGCATCACTCGCGTCGCAGCCGAGCCTCACGATCATCGTGAGGGGTACACAGAGGAGCGCTCCAACGAGGCCGAGCAGATTCCCCCAAACGATCACAGAGACAAACACGACGAGCGGCGACAGACCGAGTCGAAGGCCCATGATCTTTGGTTCAACGATGTTGCCGAAGACCATGCCGATGACCAGATATCCGGCTGCACTGAGCACGGCAGACGTTCCTCCATATTGCACGAGGGCAAACAAGACAGGAGGAAGGGCCGCGAGCACGAAACCGACATTGGGTATGAAATGAAGAAGGAATGCCAGCACTCCCCAGAGAATCGGGAAATCGACACCAAGAATGGTCAGCCAGATCGCTGCCAACGTGCCTGCGAGCAGGCTTATCAGCGTTTTAATGACCATGTAGCGTTTGATATCATTGAAAAATTTCGTGAGCTCCGGGAATGCCGCTTGCGGATTCCCGAGCACAGAGCGGAGTTTGGCTGGAAAACTCGAGGCTTCGAGCAGAATGAAAACGACAATGAAGAGAATCAGCAGAATGTTGGAAACGCCCGAACTCAACGCCGTAAACACGTCCGCAGTCAGACTCATCACTGCGCCAGGGTTCACGTACGTGAGCAAGACCTCATCACTGATCACGATCCCCTTCGTTTCCAACAGGGGCTTGAGGGCGAGGAGCATCTCCTGTGCGCGCGCCTGGTAGGAAGGCACTGTGTCGGAAAACTTGTTCAGCGACATACCGACGACAACACCGAGGCTCAGCAGAAGAACGACCATCGCGGACAAAACGATCGACACAGCGAGAACAGAAGGAATGCGTCGTTGTTCCATCCATCGTACCGGCACCCTCCCGATGGAGGCAAGAAATCCGGCAACGAGGAATATCACCAACATCGACTGCGCCTGATAGATCCCCCAGAGGATAACGACGGACGCCGCCGTGATGGTGAGGAGACGCACTCCGCGTTGAGATGTGTCATGACCGCTCATACGTCATCCTATCTTGTCCGGCACGATGCACCCTACGCGTGGTCGAGGAGTGACCTGTCCTCGCCGCCGCACTTCGGGCGAAACACCTCGTCTATTCGCCGTGCTCTTGAAGCCACTCCAACATCTCGTGGATACTGCTCGTTGCAAGGGCGATGCTTGTGTCTGCTGCACCGTAGTAGATGTTGACGGAATCCCCATCAGAGCCGATCGTGGATCCGCACGGGAATACAACGTTTGCGACATCGCCATGTTGCTCATACGGCGTTTCCGGAGAGAATGCCCATTCGTTGCTGCGCCGCAGCAGAACTTCAGGCTTTTTCAAATCGAAGAGTGCAAGCCCGAGCCGATAAATGCATCCGGCGCACGATTGCTTCACTCCATGATAGATCACCAACCATCCCTGAGGCGTTTCAATCGGTGGAGGGGAAAGACCGATCTTGTTCGCATCCCACCACGCCCCTTTCCGCGCAACCATCATCAGCGTGTGCCCGCCCCAATTCCTGAGATCGGGCGAGTATGATACCCACATATGCGCCCGGGGCGCGCTGACGGGACGATGGATCAAGATCCAATTCCCGTCGATACGGTGAGGCAAGAGTGCCGCATCCTTGTCTTCCGGCGGCATGATGACACCAAATCGTTCAAACGCCTGGAAGTCTTCCGTCAGGGCCAGCGCAACGCCCGGACCGTCGTGTGTGAATGCCGTGTATACCACCGCGTATTTCTTCAGTTCCGGCAGGAAGGTGATCCGTGGATCTTCAATGCCCCAGAGTTCTTCCGGGAAGCTCTCCGGATCGGGCAAGAGCGTTGGCTGTGAATCGATCTTCCAACCGTCGATCCCGTTCACGGAACGGGCTGCGCAGAGATGCGAAAGCCCTCGCCGGTCCTCCACGCGACACAAGAGCAACGTTGTCCCGTCCGAGAGCAGCGTTGCACCGGCATTGAACACACTGTTGATGGGATACGGCCAGTGGGCGGCCGTGAGGATGGGATTCAGGCGATAACGGTGGAAGAGTTCCCGATGTTGGCGGTTCGTGCTGATAATGCCTCCAGAGAGAGATGCGCTTGTTCCTGCAGACGCAATTCCAGCAGGGATTGCAGAAATGCGAGTGTTGATTCCGCTCCTTGATTCTCGTTCGGCCGGTCAGGATGTAATCCGTCACGGCAGCCTCCCGTCGTCGGATCATAGAGACTCAGCTTCAAGTCGTTCCGACCGAGAAACCATTCGAATGCCCGCCGGGCTTCCTTGTTCCAGCGCCGCTCTCCCGTGATTCTGAACGCCTCGATGCATGCCGATACCATTGTCTGCGCTTCCACTGGCTGCTGATCGAATCGGGCGCGTTCTTTTCCGGATTCAAAGAATCCGTTCGAGCCAATCGGAACGAAATGCCCCTCGGGAGCGCGCTGTAATGCGGCCAGCCAATTCAATGACTCCAATCCCGCATCCAACATTGCGGCATTCGGTATGGACCTGCCGCAGATGAGAAGCGCATGGGACAGGGCCGCGTTGCAGTACGTCAGCTTCCGTTCGAACCATTGCCATTCATCTGAACGATGGATCTGATACGATCTCAGAAGCCGACCGGCAAGTTCCTCGCTCACCTGATTCGCCATCCGATCGCCGGAATACTTCTGCGTATACTCGGAGATGCCGATGAGGGCGAATGCCCATGCACGAGGACTGGTCGTGAGCAGAATGGAGGGAAGTGCTTGTTCAAACAACCAACCAGCCATGCTGTTGAAGGAAGGCGTCGGCGAATGGCTCAACACGGTTCCCAATGCCCACATTGCACGGCCATGGCTGTCATCCGATCCCGCCTCGTTCAGCCAATTCCGCTGATAGTCCATGACATTCCGAAATCGCTGTTTCTGGGTGTCGAATGCGAATCCAAGGAATGCGAGATAGCGAGATGCGAGTCCCACGCTCTCGCTCGTCCCCAGTTCGTCCAACAAGGTGCTGACCAGCAGCGCACGTGCATTATCATCCGTGGTATAGCCATGGGCGTAGTTCGGCACGGCGAAGAGGGCATGTTGAAGAATGCCCGTTTCATCCGTCATGGCTCGCAGGTGGTCGACATTGAGCGGTGGGAGTTCGCTCGGATACCGATCCAGCACCTTTGCGGCAAATCCGGGAGGGATGTGATGGCGCCGCTCTGCTCGTGCGCGTTCGAAGCTCTCCATGTAGCGTTGCGCGACTTCAGACCAGATCATCGTCCGTCCGAACATATACGCTCGCTTGCGCATCGCATGGCGCTCCGCTTCATTGTCCAGCAAGTTGATGACCTGCTCGGCCAGTGCTGCGGGATCCCGGAACGGAACGAGGACGCCGCGTTTCTCGGAAAGCAGTTCCTGCGCGTACCAGTATGGCGTCGAGATGATCGCCTTCCCCGCGCCGAGCGTGTACGCAAGCGTCCCGGAGACGATCTGTGCCTCGTTCAGATAGGGGGTGACGTAGATATCCGCCGCTCCGATGAACTCGATAAGCTCTTCCAGACTGACGAAGCGGTTGTAGAAGACCACATGACCCTCCACTCCCTGTTGCTGAGCCAGCCATTGGAGAGAGAGTCGATATGTTTCGCCTTCATGCTGAAGGACGTGCGGATGCGTCGCGCCAACGACGAAATACACGACGTCAGGGTAGCGGGCAACGATGGCAGGAAGAGCCGAAATGACAGTCTCAATTCCCTTGTTCGCAGAGAGCAGGCCGAAACTCAACACAACGGTCTTCCCCTCCACGCCAAAGAGATCCTTGTTGAAGCTCGGGTCGACAAATGGCACATCAGGAATGCCGTGCGGAATGAGATCGATCTTTCCCGGGGGAACATGATAGACGCTCTGCAGGTAGTCTGAGCCTCGCTCGCTCATGACCACTACTCGGTCCGATCGAGCACACACCTCCTCGAGCACCGATCGCTGATCGGGATTCGGAGCATTGAGGATGGTGTGCAACGTCGTGACGACCGGCATTCGCAGATCACGCAAGAGCGTCAGGATGTGACTCCCCGCTTTCCCGCCGAATATTCCATACTCGAATTGCAGGCAGACCAGACTGACATTGTTGATATTGAGAAAGTCAGCGGCGCGCCTGTACGAGTGAATATCCTTTTCCATGAGTTCGAAGCGAACCCGCTCCGGATACGCATAACCGGCTTCGACATCATTGACGGGCAATGCAATGCACGTTGCCTCGGGATATGCCGTTGCGACCGCCTCACA
>JBFYQI010000012.1:0-4961 GCA_041302875.1 Ignavibacteria bacterium | reverse complement strand
GTTGGCTCGATGCGCTCTTCGCGTTGCAGGAACTCAAGCGGGAAGGTCTCATTCGTCATCTCGGCGTCACGAATTTCGACACCGCGCATTTGCGGATCGCGGTCGCGAGCGGCATCGAGATCGCGACAAACCAGATCTCGTTTTCGCTCATCGATCAGCGTGCCGCAGGCCGAATGGCGGAGTACTGTCTTGCGCATGGCGTGAAGATCCTCGCGTACGGCACGTTGGGCGGCGGATGGCTGTCTAACCGCTGGCTCGGGGCCCCGGAACCGGACTGGAACGCGCTGGAGACCTGGTCGCAAATGAAGTACGGCCGGTTCATCCGCGTGGCAGGAGGATGGGAGGCGTTCCAGCGTGTGTTGCGGACCTTGTCGGAAATCGCGAAGCGCCGCAGTGTCTCGATCGCGAATGTGGCGACACGATTCATGCTTGACCATCCCGCGGTCGGTGCGGTGATCATCGGCGCGCGCTTGGGCAAGAGTGATCACATCGCAGAAACGCTGAAGTTGTTCGAATTCTCCCTGGCGGCGCAGGATCGAGAAAAAATCGCGACGGCGCTTGCTTCGCTGCCGGCCATACCGGGGGATTGCGGTGACGAGTATCGTCGTCCGCCTTGGCTGACAGCCTCAGGCGACCTGAGTCATCATGTTTCGAACTTCCCGAAGCCGTATGCCGCTCAGACCGACGAAACCGGCCGCTCACGCGTTTTCAGCGGAACGCCGTGGGAACCAATGGCCGGCTACGCGCGTGCAGTGCGGTCGGGGAATCGGATCTCTGTCTCAGGAACGACGGCGTCGCATGGTTCGCGTCTGATCGGCGGAACCGATGCGGCAGCGCAGGCTCACTTTGTCATCGACAAACTTGAAGCGGCCATCGTCTCACTGGGAGGGACGCTCGACGATGTGGTCCGCACGCGTGTGTTTGTTCGAAGGATGGAAGACTGGGAGGCGGTTGCCCGCGCCCACGGAGAACGGTTTGGAGCCATCCGTCCGGCGAACACGCTGGTCATTGCGGGACTGATTGGGGAGGAATATTTGGTGGAGATGGAAGCGGAGGCGGAGGTCGGAAACAGATGAAGATTGATGATTGTCGATTATTGATTGAGACTGCTTCTGAATCAGAGGAATTATCGGACAAGCATCATCCGTTTCGTCTCCCGATTGTTGCCTGCTTGTATCGTGTAGAAATACACTCCGCTTGGCTGATCTCCTGCATCCCATGAAACCGAATGCCGTCCCGCCGGCTTCACTTCATCGACCAGCACCGCCACCTCCCGCCCAAGCAAATCGTAGACCTTCACACTGACTACTGACGACTGATTACTGATGACTGGTATGTGATAACTGACCACTGTCGTTGGATTAAACGGATTCGGATAGTTCTGCTCCAGCGCAAATCCCGCCGGAACTCCTTCCATCATCTCCACATCCGTTGTGTTCAACGTTTGCAGCGCCGAGCTTAAAGTGTTGAGCGCGAGGTCAACATAACTTCCTTCCGCGGCGAGCATTGCTGATGAAGAGACCTGTCCTGTCCGCCACAACGCGAGGAGCGAGTCGGCGGAATGGAAGATCTGATCTTCTGTTGCGTAGAGGGTTGGCAGAAGTCCGGTACCGTTGGCATTGCGAAGTCGGGAGGAATTGATGTACGTGCTCCACGAGGAGCCCCCCCAGATCTTGTTGAATATCGCCTTTGCCGTGTCGGTCAACATGGCGTACGGTGCGTCGGTTGCTTTGGTGGGAGGAGGTCCGACGTTCCAATACGGCACCACGATCCCGGCCACCGGACAACCAAGCAGGACCCAGAAGGTGGACATGGCTGCGGTTTCACCGGGAAGGATCCCTTGCATGACGGCCGCCGAGCGGGAAATAGTTCTGCAGATCGTCAGGTTCGCTGGAATGAATCCGTACGGCGCGCCGGAGATCGATCCCGGGTATGGGATGGCATACGGAACGCCGCTTGGATCCGCGAAGTCCCTGGTCTGGTGACGGAAGATGGTCTTTGGCGAAATCGAATCTCCCGCACTGAACGATTGGAACAGCGCGGTCGTTCGATTGAACCGCTCGATCCCGTTGAGCCCTCCCCCCGTGACGGTGAAATTCGTCCTGAGAATGTAGCCTGATGGACAAGCGACCGAGTCGGTCGCGTCGAATTTCCAGTATGCATTCCCTGCCGTCTCGAAGATCGCCGCGACACCGGTCGAATCCATTACGACAAAATTCGCGTTAGTCCGTCGTCCCGTCACGTTCGTGCTATCGAGCAGATGTTCGAAGTCTGCGACCGTTGCGCAGTTCCCTGACGCGTACGCCATCAGCGTTCCGTTTGAGAGGCCGCTTGAACCTGCGGTGAGATCGTACGCGACGGAGTTGAGGATGGCGAACCCGCGGGCATTCAGGCTCATCCAGCTGCTCGTGCGACTGCCGGCATCCACGACGGCGAGAAAGGGGATCGGAAAGGAGGTGAATAGTGCGACCGCATTGTCGTCCTCTCCGGTGTCCCGCGTCTTCCAGATCATCGGACGGCCGTCCTTCGTTGCGCGGCCGGATGCTGCGCCGATGGTGCATTCCTCCTGGCCGGGGATCGATTGGGCGCTAAGGAATGGTGTGCTGAATAGAGCGAACAGCAGGAACAATCCGGGGTGTTTCATGCGTTGCCTCCTCCGTTCATGATAGGGAGTGGTTGGAACGATAGCAAGTGTTCAACCACGCGCCCGCCGAGAATTCACGTGAGGGGAATCACACAAACCACCCATTCGCCCTGCCGATCACAACCAGCGCTTTAGTGATGAGTCTTCCTTGCAGTGAGGGGATCGTAGAGTGTCCGGCTCAGTGTTACGATGTAGTCCCCCTTCGATGCAAGGAATGCAGATACATTGGTCAGAAGGACGATCCCCGTCTGCGTCGTCCGTTCGAAGATCACACAGCATGAATAGCCGCCGGTGCCGCCGGTCGCGTCCACGAACTTCATGTCCTCATGAGCATACCAAGCCCACCCGAGTCCGGCCGTGTTGTGTTCGGAGTATTGGATGGTGGGGCGCTGTGTGAGGGCGAAGTAGGTCGTATCAGTCAGATGAGCTCGAAGATACATCGCCATATCTTCCGCGGAGGACTTGACACCGCCTCCACCGACGAGCGCGTTCAATTCCCAGTTGGGAACGATCCTGCCGAAGGGATCCCTTCCGGGGACGATGGTGCGTCTTCGCGTGGAATCGATCGTCACGAATGTGTTCTGCAGGCCGAGCGGCGTGCAGATGGTCTCGGACAAGAGCTGCTCGTAGGACTTCTTCGCTGCCAATGTCAGCACATGCCCGAGAAGCCCGCCGCCGAGGTTGGAATAGGAACGGACCTCTCCCGGCACGGATTGCAGCGTCATTCTGTTGGTCAGATAATCGTACAGCTTCATTGTGTCATAGGTCTGATATGGACTCCCCGGCATCGCCCAATCGGTACTCATATTAACGGGTTCTTTCGGCAGGCCTCCGGTGTGATTGGCAAGATGCAGGAGCGTTACCTCAATGCCGTGGAGCGAGCTCTGTTTGAGAGCGATCGGCAGATAGGTTTTGATCGGCGTATTCAGATCAACGACACCCTCATACGCCAGTTTGGCGAGGATCGTTGCCGTAACGGTCTTGGTGACCGAGCCGATCTCGAAAATGCCTGTCCTGTTCTCGACACTGATCACCGAATCATTCTGCCTCTTGACGCCGATGAACGTCGTTGAATCGCCCACGAGGAGCGCGATGGACACCTCCGACCCGTTCGGGAAGTGCTGCATATAGCTGAAGACCGTGTTCGCCTGGGCTGAATCAAGCCGGCAGGTACCGCTGTCGTTCAGGGCATTCACCAGCTGCGGCTGACGCAGAGGCGAGCAGGAGAAAAGAGCCGCAAGGAGGATGATTTTACCATGTCGAGCGAGCATGTGCATGGCCTTCGATACACTTCCGAACCGCCAAGACGCGTAACAAGCCTCTTCCGCAAGGCTACAGCTTCTTCATGATGTCTGCCAGCGCCTTCAGTCCTTCAACCTCCGCATCCTTTGCCGCACGCAGGTGTTGAATTGCGGCCCTTCGCCGAGCGGGGTCCCTGAGATTCGCCGCTCTCTGCGCAGCGGAGACTGTGTGAGGGAAAGCTCGCGACAGCATTTTAGTCTCGTCAGTTGCCTGTCGATAGTGCTTGATGGCCTCGTCGAACAGCGAGATGTATTCCTGTCCGAGTCGGACCTTCGCCTCCTCCAGGAACTTCACCGCGAAGCTCCGACCCTCGGCCAGCTCTGCCGCGTTGTAGGAAACCCCGTACGGATCCTCCTTCCCTGACTCAAAGAGCGCGATCCATCGTTCATATCCTTCGGGTCCCGCCTTGCAGTCTGCCGGAACCCATTTCGGGGAGTTGGCTGAGAATTCCAGCACAAATTGAAACGTCTTCTTCACCATTTCTCGAAATGAGATGTTCGACGCTACCGGGCGCACGAAGTGCATCCCCAGTAATCCGATGTCCGTCTGACCGAGCTCGTACCAGTATACCGGCCCCTTCCCCCTTTCGGCCTCCCACCCCTTGTAATAGTACCCGATCTTGTCGTAGCCGACGATGAGCGACCGGATCGGGCTGTCAAGATGGAATCCGTAGCAGGCGTACCCGCTGTCGATCGCCTGCCGAACCCGGTCCCAAACGATTCTCTGCGCAGCCTGAAATCCCTCGTTCGACTTGTGCGACCAGATGCTCTCAACAGAAAAACCGAGATTCGGACAAAGCTCGTAGGCGCCACGCCAATTCCACACTGCCATGCTCTTCGCCTCTGCCCTCTCATCCACGTTGATCAAGAACCCAACCCCGATGCCCCCGTAGAGCTGAGCATCGGAGATCGTGAGACCCAGGCTTCTCGCACATGCCTTCAGGCATCCCATCTCCGTGTTCCACCTCATTTCCCAGGCGAGCTTCGTCGTTCGCCGCATGTCGCTGTATTCGAGA
>JBFYQI010000556.1:0-2992 GCA_041302875.1 Ignavibacteria bacterium | reverse complement strand
TGCAATTGTTACTGGTGAGGCAAACCAGACATTTCAAGGAGGCAGCAATGAAGCGCGTGGTGATTGTGGGGCTAACATTCTTTCTTCTCATCGGATGCGATCGGAGCGTGGACTCTTCGACGCCGAGCGTTCCGGATCAAACGGACGGACGAATCACGGTCGTGAATGATGAGGCTAAACTCGCAAGCCGGATGACCTTGAAAGCCGAGGAGATCGGCATTGACTCGACCGTTGTCGCGCCAAGTTTGCGGAAAGGAACACAAACGGCGGCTTTCAGGCTCAACTACATCGCGGAGATCCAGCCTCCGACGGTGAACGGACAGAAACTGCAAGCGACTTCGGTCGTTCTGAACGCGAACTTTGCTTATGTCAGTTACAATATGGTGGGGAGTTCCGCCATCGGTGCAATCGACATCATCCAAGTGAAGGGCGTCAAGAATCCCGTCATTCGCTCTGAGGCAACATTCACGGACACCGATGTGAACGCAGCTGCGTTCGATAACCAGAATGTGTATCTCGCCGAGGCGACCAGTAATCTGTCATACGATTCACCGGCGGTCGTCGAAGTCATTCGGGCCAACGGTGGAAAGCTCAACCTTGCGCAGAATTATCGGCGCATGCTCAGCAGCTATGCGGCCACCTCCGTTGCGGCATCGAACGGCAAGGTTTATGTGACGACAGGAAATACCGGTGGCCTCTATACGTTGACGCAGAACGATACGCTCTCGGTCGAGGGATTCACCGCGCTTGACGATGCGCGCTGGGTCGATTTCGATGCGTCATCGCTCGTTGTTGCGCAAGGAACACCCGGACGAGTGGCGATCTTCAACAAGTCGACGGGCGCGTCTGTTGCATCCTGGAATGTCGGTGGCGCGACCATCCCTGAATCCAAGTCGACCGTTCGCGTGATCGGATCGAAAGCCCTTTTCGCCGCCGGCGATGATGGGGTCAAGCTGGTCAACCTTGCGACCGGCAAGGTCGTCGGCACGATTCCCCGAGTGACGGTCAACGGCCTTGACCCCTCCGTCACGGTGACAAACGCCGTGGATGGCGCCGGGTACTTCGTCTATTCTTCGAACGGCGAGGCCGGCATCTACGTCGCGCTTGCAACCCGCGCTCTGGAAGACTTGAGCGGTGACTCGAACGTCCTGCTCCTGACGCTCGGCAAGCTTCAGTTCCCCAGCCTGCAATCTGTGAATCACATCGCATTCGACGGGAAGACCATCGCGATCGCGGCGGGACTTGGCGGCGTGAAATTGGTGGATATGACAGAGTAGGAGGTATTGAGTATTAAGTATTAAGCGGCAGTGGGAGAGTCCTTGGCGGGTTGTGGCGGTTGGCGCTGCGACCCGCCTTTTTGTGTACGCGATTGTTCCTTCTATCCCATTCCGCTTTCTTCTCTCCTCGTTTTGTCGTACGTTCTCACCTGCTCATCTCACACAATTCGAGGATCTCTCCATCATGAACCGCCTTCCTGTGCGTCTTGCCTTTCTCCTGTTGTGCGTGCTGGCGATCTCGGTGTTTGCGCAAGAACAGCCGACGCTCACGCTCGACAACATGAATGACCCGGCGTTTGCCCGTTCATTCCAAATGCCGCGAACATTCTGGCTCAGCGATAACACCGCATTGATCTACGATCCGCGTATCCCTGACTCCATCCGAACGCTGGAACGTCTTGATCCCAAGTCTGGAAAACGGACGCCGTATCTGAATCGCACAAAAGCCGCCGCCAGCTTCACGGCACTCTTCCCCGAGGGCAAAGCGCCCCGCTTCAACCCGATGCCCGCTTCCATCACGACTGATGGCCGCCACGGATTGTATCTTATCGGCGGAGACATCTTCGTGCTCGACATCCCCAAGGCCACCGCTCACCGCATCACCGAGACGGCCGAGGAAGAGAAGAATGTCCAGTTCTCGCCGGACGGACTGAAGCTCGCCTTCAACCGCGGAACCAATCTGTTCGCATACGACATCCTCCAGAAGAAGGAACATCAACTCACCTCCGACGGAACGAAGACGCTTTTGAACGGAACATTGTCGTGGGTGTATTGGGAAGAGATCTTCGGACGCCGCGATATCGGCTACTGGTGGTCGCACGATTCCAAAGCCATCGCGTATCTGCAAACGGACGAGTCCGAGGTGAGCCTCCAGAGCATCGTAGACATCTCCCCGTGGACGCCGACGGTTTCGACGCAGCGGTATCCCAAGATCGGCGAGAAGAATCCAGTCGTCCGTGTCGGTATCACTGAGGTCGGCAGCGGGTCGACGGTGTGGGCTGCCCTGGATCCGAACTCATTCGAGTACGTCATTCGTGTCGACTGGATCCCCGACAACAAGCGGATCTGTGTCCGCACCATGAACCGCCTGCAGACCGAACTTGATTTCCACTTTGTCGACCGCAAGAGCGGTGCGGCCACATTTACCACCAAGGACACCGACCCGGGCTGGCTCAATATGTCGGATGATCTGTACTTTCTGAAAGATGGGAAGCACTTTCTCTGCTCATCCGAGCGGGACGGATACGCACACCTGTACCGGTTCACGATAGATGGAATGCTGGTCAATCAGGTCACGAAAGGCGATTGGGCGCTCACGACCTCGGGCGGGCTTCCGTTCTGGGTTCAGAAGGCGGTCGTCGGAATTGACGAAGATGCCGAATGGATCTACTTCACATCGCTCGAGAAGTCTTCGGTGGAAAAGCACTTGTATCGCATCCGGTTAGACGGGAAGAAGATGGAACGGCTTTCCGGAGGAGACGGAACCCATGGCATCAACATGAGTCCGGACGCCAAATACTATTTCGATCAATTCTCGAACATCTCCACCCCGCCTTCGCTCACCTTGCGCGACACGCGCGGCAAAGTCGCTCATGTGCTTGCAACGTCTGATGATTCCGCATTCAAGAAGTATGGCGTTCAATTCGCTGAATTGTTGAAGGTCCCGGCCCGCGACGGTTTCCTACTCCCCGCCACCATCACGAAGCCGCGCGATT
>JBFYQI010000550.1:0-3306 GCA_041302875.1 Ignavibacteria bacterium | reverse complement strand
CGCGCCGAACGTGCTGATGCCCAGAACCTTGCCGTCGAGACCGACATAGCGATCCCACCCCATCGGGCTTCCTGCCTCGACCGCAATGCGCTTCCGAACGCCGGACGGAAGCACCGATTCCTTGTATGCCGCATCCTGGCGTTCGAACAACTCCCATGAAGGCATGCTGACGATGCGTGCGGCGATCCCTTCCTTCGCGAGCTGTTCATACGCACCGAACGCCAGTTGAACCTCCGAACCCGTTCCGACCAGGATGATTTTCGGGGCGTTCGAGGATTGGGCAAGAACGTATGCGCCCCGCTCGAGGTTGTCGGCGGATGGAAACTGCGTTCGGTCGAAGGTGGGGACCTTCTGCCGCGTCAATGCGAGCGCGACGGGACCGGTGGTGTGCTTCACCGCAAATTTCCAGGCAGCGGCGGTTTCGTTGGCATCTGCCGGTCGGATGACGGTGAGATTCGGGATCGCACGAAGCGCCGCAAGCTGTTCGATCGGTTGATGTGTCGGGCCATCTTCACCGAGACCGATGCTGTCGTGCGTGAAGACATAAACCGGACGAACGCCCATGAGCGCAGCAAGGCGGATGGGAGGACGCATGTAGTCGGAAAACACCATGAAAGTGCCGCCATACGGGATCATCCCGTCGGTCAATGCGAGGCCATTCAGCACCGCGCCCATCGCGTGTTCTCGCACGCCGAATCGGAGATACCGACCATGGTACTTCCCTGCCTGGAAATCTTCGGTTCCTTTCGGGAGCGTGTTGTTGGAAGGCGTGAGGTCGGCTGAACCGCCAATCAGCGTCGGCAGATGGGGGGCGATGGCCGTCAGGACCTTCCCGGAGGCTTCCCGCGTCGCCATGGCTTCGGTGAACGCGGGCACGGCCTGTTTCCATGCATCACCGAAATCACCCGCAAACAATGCGTCCAGTTCCTTCGCTTCCGTCGGATACGCCCGATGGTACGCGGCGAACAGATCGTTCCATGATGTGTGCGACTCTGCGCGCGCCGCAGTCTGGGCTTTCATGTGCGTACGCACATCAACCGGGACATCGAAGAGTTTTTCCGGGTCGAGACCGAGATTCTTCTTCGTCAGTTTCACTTCCTCATCGCCCAGCGGCGAGCCGTGTGCATCGTGCGAGTCCTGCTTGTTCGGGCTGCCGAAGCCGATGTGCGTCCGGATCTTTATCAATGAAGGGCGGTCGACTTCGGCCTTGGCGGCGGCGATAGCAATGCCGATCGCATCGATGTCGTTTCCATCGGCAACCGACTGTACATGCCACCCGTATGCCTCGAACCGCTTGGCGACATCTTCCGTGAATGAAAGCGATGTATTGCCGTCGATGCTGATGTGGTTGTCGTCGTACAAGTAGATGAGGTTGCCGAGGCGAAGATGCCCGGCCAACGAGGCGGCCTCGGACGAAACACCTTCCATCAGGCACCCGTCGCCAGCGATCGCATAAATGTGATAATCGAAGAGGGGGAAGTTCGGACGGTTGTAGCGAGCGGCGAGGTGGCGTTGTGCGATCGCCATGCCAATTCCTGTTGCGAATCCCTGCCCCAGCGGACCGGTCGTGGTCTCCACACCGACGGTCAATCCGTATTCGGGATGTCCTGGTGTCTTGCTATGGAGTTGACGGAAGTTCTTGAGGTCGTCGATGGTCAACCCATAACCCGTCAGATGCAGCATACTATAGAGAAGCATGCTTCCGTGACCGGCCGAGAGGACGAAGCGATCCCGTGCGGGCCATTTCGGATCTGCGGGATCGTGACGCAAATGCCTTGTCCACAGGGCGTAGGTCATTGCGGCGGCGCCCATGGGCATGCCGGGATGGCCGGACTTGGCTTTCTGTACACCATCCATTGAAAGAGCGCGGATCGTGTTGATACAAAGCGAGTCGAGAGCATTCATTGCCGGGAAAACCTCCAGAACCGTAGGGACATGACAAAACGAATGGAAGATACGAAAGGCTTACCCGATTTCCAACGAGGGTGCTTCAGTCGTCGCGGTCATCGTATTCTTCGCCGAATCGCTTGGGGAAGACCGATTTGTGAATGGGGTGTGTCACAGTGAGGACCGGACAGATCGCCCGGCGTACGACCTCTTCCGTCGTGTTACCGATCTGTACACGGCGCATGCCCCGGGCACCGTGCGTACCCATGACCACGAGGTCGACATCGTATTCGGTTGCCAGCCGCACGATTGTATTCTCGGGTTCGATGTCCCGTCCGACGATCTTCTCCACTTCGATATCGTGTCCGTGTTCGTGGTACGTCTTGAGGTCCGGAAACTTCCCCATCAGCAGCTCCGGGTGCTGAACGACGAGATCGGCGGTGTGCAGCAGGATGATCTTCGCTTTATATCGTCTCGCCAGGGAGATGGCATAGGGAAGTGCGTAGTTTGCATACTCGGAGAAGTCGGTCGGGCACAGAATGCGGCGAATTCTCCACGGCGTCCGTTCCTCTTTCGGACGCACGGTAATGACCGGCGCCCGGCACAAACGCACGACCCGTTCGACGGTGCGGCCGATCATGTGCGGCGAGGTTTGTCCCAGTCCTTCCGTCGCAATGACCACCGCGGAGTATCGATTCGCCTCGGCCTCGTTGATGATCTCGTGATAGGCCGTGCCGAACCGGGTCAGGGTGGCCGTGCGATCGTCCGGAAGCGAAATGCGGTTGCGGAGATCGGCGAATCGTTCCTCGGCAAACGCCGTTGCCTGATCGCGATGAGCGTGACGTCGTTCGTCGCTTGTGGTGAAATGGCCGTGCGGTTCCATCTCGCACTCGTCCACGTATATGAGTTTGAGACTGCCGCGAAGTTGTCCTGCAAGGAACGCCGCGTACTCAATGGCATAGAGCGATGCGGGAGAAAAATCTGTCGGTATCAGCAGGCGATCGAACGAGTACATGGAGATCCGAAGAAATGGGGGTGATTGGGCGCCCTGAGGCTCCAGGCTCAACGGCTCATAGGCTCATCAGAACTTTTCATACTTCTCTTTCGGCGTCTTGCAACCGGCGCAGTCGGTCATGTTGGCGTCTGTCATGATGAGGCCGCAGGAGGGACATACGTAATATGGCGTCGCCGCAATGTGTCCCGCCTTCATCATCGCGTCGTTCAGCAGGTCCATGTGGCGCGTGTCGGCGTTTCGGGAACAGGTAAACAGCCGGAGTGCTTCGGGCATCTGTTCCACTGTGGCGGCTTTGATCCTCTCGTCGTACATCGACACGAGCTCGATCGCTTCACTGCTGTGTGCAAGCCTGAGGGTCTGAACGGTACGTCCGACGACCGGTGGATCGATCGAAGGAGTCACCG
>JBFYQI010000520.1:0-4696 GCA_041302875.1 Ignavibacteria bacterium | reverse complement strand
TATCGCTCGATGCAGAACCGGCAAAAGAGATCGTGCTCGCTGACTCGACGGGAGGGCTGATCGCGTATCATTGGAACGGCACGGTGGCAGAAGGATTCCCCCTGCAGTTCGATACCACGATGACGCGGGGGTATGCATCGTTGGTCGCGGTTGATCGCGGCGCCATGGGATTCTCGGACCTCATCATGCTGGATGATGCCGGAGATATTCGCTGGTTGCGAAACACCGGCCGCGGTGGAACAGTGACGCGAATCGCTGCGGGGTCAGGAGCGCGCACGCAGATTGCGTTGGTTGGCCTAGATGATGCGCAAGATGTTGTTGGAATGGTGATCGCCGACGAAGCCGGACAATTGCGGTCCTACCGCACGACGATTCCATTCAGTGATTCCAGGTTGACCTGGCCTGCATACGCTTTCGATATGGCACGGACTGCCACGACGCCGTTCGGACAAACAGGAGGTTCCGCCGGCATTTCGACGATTCTCGTCCCGGAACGGACATACAATTGGCCCAATCCCGCGTATGGTTCGACCACGCAGATCCGCTACGCATCGACGCTTGACGCGCGCGTGATGATTCGGGTTATCGATATCGCCGGGAGAAAGCTTGCGGAATTCGAAACGCAGGCGACCGCCGGAACAGACGAAGAAGTGACCTGGAACCTCGAGGGCATTCAAAGCGGCGTCTACTTCGCAACTGTCGAAGCCACCGCGGGGGGAAGAACGGAAACAAGGATCCTGAAGATCGCCGTCGTGAAATGAGACATCCGTTTCCTGCCATCCTTCTCTTTTTCATCCTTGTTGGCTGCCGGGATACGATCAATACACCGACCGACAATGAATCGCCCGACACCGTCACGGGGATCGTTCGCGACCGCTTCGGCAATCCGGCGGCAGGCGTCGACATTCGGCTCTATTTCGATTTCATTCTGATCAGCCAGACGCCGATGCCTGCGCGGGAGTGGGTCGTCCCGGACAGCGTGACGCCCATTCGTGTCGTTGTCGTTGATTCAAGCGGGCGCGAGATCATCGAACTGTTCCAGGGGACGCGGTCAGCGGGAAGCTACCTCGCCTTGTGGGATGGAAGAGACTCGACAGGAGAACGGCCCCCAAGCGGCATCTACTCCGTGCGCTATCTGATCAGGGATTCGATTTGTCACGCATACACTGCCGTGACGGAGGGAGGGATCGTCGCCCGGACCGATTCGTCGGGCGTCTACTCGATCGCTCCTTCCAGCATTCCGATCGGCGCTTCTCCGATCCCCATCTTCTCAAGCGACGGCAGGTTCTTCTACGGAAACCACCGTATCGGGAACACGATCGGATTGTTGTTCGCGTCCGACGTAGCGTCTCAATTTGTTGAAGTGCCCCTCTCTCCGGGGAGCGGCCGCCGCGTCGATCTCACTCTAGAATAACGAGCGCCAGTGACCCGAGCGATCCTCTTTCTCTGCTTCATCCCCTTCTTCCTGGTTGCACAGGAATCGGCACCCCACCCCGAACTCGACTGGCACACGATCGAAACGAAGCATTTCCTTGTTCACTACCACGAAGGGGCCGAGCGGACGGCCCGTGAGGTTTCGTTCATTGCGGAATCGATTCACGGACCCATCACGGAACTGTACGCGTACGTCCCGGAAGCGAAGGTGCATTTCGTCATTCGGGATCATGACGATTACTCGAATGGAGCAGCGTACTTCTTCGACAACAAGATCGAGATCTGGGCCCCGGCGCTCGAGTTCGAATTGCGCGGGACGCATCCCTGGCTCTGGAATGTGGTCACGCACGAATACACGCACATGATCCAGATCCAGGCATCTCTCAAGCTCGGACGAAGAATACCCGCATTCTATGTGCAGTGGCTCGGCTATGAGGCCGAACGGAGACCTGACGTTCTCTATGGGTATCCCAATGTGCTGGTTTCGTATCCGATCTCGGGGTTTGTCGTTCCCAGTTGGTTCGCCGAAGGCACCGCACAGTTCAATCATCCCGGACTCTCCTACGATTATTGGGACGCGCATCGCGATATGATCCTTCGCATGCACATACTGGAAGGAACTCCGCTGTCGTGGGAGGAGATGGCCGTTTTTGGAAAGACGAGTCTCGGAAACGAATCAGCGTACAACGCCGGGTTCTCGCTTGTTTCTTACATCGCAGAGCGATACGGAGCGGACAAACTGCTGGCGATCACACGGGGTTTGAAATCTCCCGCCCGCGTCACGATCGACGGCGCTATCGAAGAGGCGCTTGGCATCACGGGAACGGCACTGTATGAGGAATGGAAAACTCATCTGCTCGATCGCTATGGGTCGGTCAAAGCAGGCGTGGAGAGAATGGGAAGGCGAGAGGGGAGGATCATCGAGCCGGAAGGATTTGGGAATCACTCCCCGCGGTTCTTTTCAGACGGAAGGCGGATAGCCTACATCTCGAATAGGGGAGAGGACTATTTCGGGTTAAGTTCGATGTACGTCCGAAGTCTGACGTCGGACTCATTAAAGGCGCTCATTCCCCTTGTCCGTTCTCCATTCAGCATTGCCGGAGATGATGAGTCGGTCTATTTCTCTCGCATCGAGGAACACAATCCATTCTGGTCGGCCTACAGCGACCTCTATCGGTATGATGCGGAGGAGCAGGAAGCGAACCGCATCACATTCGGACTCCGGGCGATGGAACCGGCGTTGTCGCCGGACGGAAAGCGCCTTGCCTATGTGACCGGTAAGGACGGGACGAAGAATCTGCAGGTATCCGCGATCGACGGAAGTGATCGCCTCCCCCTCACAACATTCGAGAGCGGTGAACTGGTAGCGCGCCCGGTGTGGTCCATGGATGGAACGGAGATCGCCTACAGCCTCAGTGTCGGTCACCGACAAGCCCTCTGTGTCGTTGACCTCAACACACGAACAACGCGTACACTCGCCTTGAGCGGCGATGCGCGCGATCCTGCGTACTCTCCGGACGGACGATATCTCTATTTCTCGTGGGACTCGACAGGCATCTTCAATATCTTTCGCTTGGAGCGGACAACGGGAACACTCGAGCAGATCACGAACGTCCTGGGCGGGGCATTTCAGCCGACGGTAAGCGTGAACGGTCAGCTCGCGTATGCCGCATACACGGAAACCGGATACAAGATCGCATTGATGGACGCGATCGTTGCGACCTCCGTCGGGCAGGCATCGTTCGTTCAAGACGGGATCGCACTGGATTCGACGTTGCGCATCCCGACGGACTCAGTGCAAAGCAAGCCCTACCGCTCGGCGTTCTCATCAGTGTCCATCATTCCTGTGCTTCGCATCGACAACTACACCGTCGGCGGCGGATTCCTGGACATTCTCAAGCCCGGAGTGTACATCGCTTCATTCGAGATGCTCGACAAGATGAGTCTCTTTGCGGGCGCGTCGATCAATCGTCAATACGAGAGGGACATATTCGTTTCACTCGAGTACCGCAGCGCGATCCCGGGGTTGTATCACTTGGGGCTTTCGCCAACGCTGACACTCGAGCTGTACAGCCTCTCGCGGAAGGCGGATGCGGAATTCTCCATCTATCTCAGCACGGAACGCACGGTCAAAACGAGTGTGACGTACGATCTCTTTGAGGTCGATCTCTCGCTCACGGAACGGATCTTTGCCGACAAGAGCACGCTGCGGCTGATGTACACGAAGAGCCGCTACAGCGCCGCGCTGGGCTTTTTCAGCCTCATCGACAATGGGAACATCATCCAATCCCAGTCATTCCGCACGGTCTACCTGACGAACGATATCCTCTCTGCGCGATGGAGATGGGAAGGTCTTCTGCCAACTGTGGACCGGGAGATCAATCCGATCGGCCGGACGTTGTCGTTCAAGTATTCGTATGAGATGAACAAGTACAACAGGGATTTGAACTACGACTACAGTTCCGGACTGCCGATCCCCATCTACAAGGATGTGGACTTCCATCGTCTGGAGATGTCGTGGAATGAGCACATCCCGATCGTTGGCAGGAAGCATACATTATCCATCGGATTGCGTGGAGGTTCTATCCAGGGGATGACCGCGGACACGATCTTCCATTTCTACGCGGGTGGATTCATCGGCATGAAGGGTTATCCCTTCTACGCGATCGAAGGGAATCATCTGGCGACGATGCATGTGGCGTACCGCTTTCCACTTTGGACCACGATCAACACGCGTCTATTCCAGATGTACTTTACGAAATTGTACGGTTCCGTCTTTGCGGATGTCGGGAACGCCTGGAACGGTGCGACGCCATCGCTGCGAAACTGGAAGACCGACGCGGGTGTCGAGCTACGGCTTGAGGCATTTTCGTTCTACGCCTTCCCAACGCGGATATTTGTCTCGGGAGCGTATGGATTCGACCAGTTCGAGCGGCAGATCCAGGGAGAAACGATTCGTTACGGAAAAGAATGGCGCTTTTATCTTGGTGTCCTGTTCGGGTTTGAGCTGACCGACATGATACCTCGGACCTGGCGATGAATAAGAACACGTTGAACACGAACGGGGAATATTCATGATGCGGATCATATTCATTGGCTTGATCGGGATATCCCTTGTCGCCAGCGCACAACGCGTCGAACGGTCAAATATGTTGACGGGCGACTTACAGGTTGACCTCATCGCGAACTACGATCGGATCTCACGCGATGTTCAAGAGACAGAAGTCGGCCATGCGGAACCGCTATCCCCGCTCCGGGCCGC
>JBFYQI010000514.1:0-4032 GCA_041302875.1 Ignavibacteria bacterium | reverse complement strand
GGCAAAAGCGGCGCATTTCGGAACGGACGTGGAACGAGCCGACGCCAACTGGGTGACTATTCGAGAAGCGAAATACTTGGTCTATCGCTATTGCATCTTCGCGGACAAATTTGGATCGGAGGGCTATACAGGAATGACGCGCCTGACGGCGACAAACTGGGAGGCGACAAACGACTTCTTCGTGGCGTTGGGAGACATGGTAAACATTCCAAACAAACGCGTCATGTTCGAGTCATCGACCTTCATGCACGAACTCGGACATGCCCTTGCGCTGAAACATGGCGGAACGGATCATGAGCTCTTCAAGCCGAACTACTATAGTATCATGAACTATCTGTTCCTCTGGGACCTTCAAGATCCACCGGCAGGAAGGGTCGTCCCAAAACACACATGGAAACTTGACTACTCACCTGCCGCTCTGAGTACTCTCAATGAGAACAACTTGCATGAATTTCTGGGATTCGATCCGGCGAGCGAAGATTTCGATGTTGTGGAGATCCCGTATAACCGGAAGGGATCATATCAGCTCGCATTATTGAAGCAGGGAACCTCGGTCGATTGGGACGGGAATGGAGATTCATCATCGTACTCCCTGGAATCACTCGATCTCAATTACTTCCCTCCACGGAATACGCCATCTCCCGGCGGCACGATGACAAGCTACGCCGATTGGCCGAATCTTTCATATGACTTCCGGAAGAATCCGATGTCGCAGATCCGAATGATGGTCGCGTCGGCCTTGCCAAAGAAGGACGGGCTGGAAGGTACTGACAGCGCCGATACCGAAGCGACGTACGAAGACTTCCTTGAATTGAAGAAGCTTCCGCCATTCGGCATCATCGAGCGAAAAGGCGCTTGGTCTCGATCCTCTCTCGAGAACATTCCAATCGGAACGAAGCTGAGACGGAACTCATATCCGCAGATCGTGCCGGATGGAAGCCGTGGTGCGATCATCGCGTGGACTCATTGGGAGAATGCAAGCGTTCTCTACCCCGATATGAGCGGGATCTATGTGCAGCACATTGATTCCCTCGGACAGATCCACTGGATGAACAATGGAGTTCGGGTCACCCTGGACAAACCCGTTTCCATCTCCTTGCGTGTTGCGCCGGACGGTTCCGGCGGCATCATCATCGCATGGTCCGACTTGGTCGACCCGCTCGTGACGACAGGTCCCAAAAATCTACACGCGCAGCGTATCGATGCGAACGGGAATCGCCGTTGGGGGGAGACCGGAACGACGATCGTGTCGAACAGCATGATCAAAGGGCACCGCGTCACTTCTGATGGTGGCGGAGGTGCGGTCATTGCTTGGGGAATTAGTAGCCCGACAGCTGTGGTCTATGCACAAAGGATAGATGCAAATGCCGTCCCGCAGTGGAAATCGGGAGGGATCGAAATCGGACCCTCCTCCTCGTCGTCATCCTCTCCATCGCAGATCCTTCATGACTCGGCAACCGGAACAGTGATCGTATGGTATGTACCATCCGGGAGCACCGGGACTGTTCGTGCACAACGGATCAGTCTTGACGGGTCAGTCCGTTGGGGCCGGAATGGCATTGTTGTTTCATCCGCAGGGATGGTCCCGTCTATGGTGCTGACAGAGGATAAGAACATCATCATTGCCTGGGAGAACTATGCGAGCTGGACGAAGATCCTTGCGCAGCGGCTTGATACTGCTGGAACGCTCCTGTGGACCGCAACGGGCCTGACGGTGGATGCCAGTTCAACAACGAAATACTTTTCCCGGCTGGTGTCTGATGGCAGAGGTGGAGCGATTGCGGCATGGTTTGAGGATCGAACATCACCGAACCGCACCGGTATTTCCACACAGCGAATCTCTTCTTCGGGAACGCTGCTTTGGCCTCCATCGAGCATGTCGTTTGTTGATTCGACCGGGGGCTCAGATTTCGCGCTTGATGGAGACGGAGCAGGCGGGGCGATTCTCAATTATGTCTGGAGAGATCCATCGAGTGCCCGTGATATCTATTCACAGCGTATCGATTCGTCCGGATCGCTTCTGTGGGATGGCAGAGGAACGCCCGTTTCCACGGCGATCAACGATCAGATGTTTCCGGTGGCAACAGGGGATGGAGTAGGAGGAACGATCGTTGCATGGCAGGATGAACGACGAGGAACCCAAAATTCCGATACAGGAGCCGTCTGCGTATACGCACAGCTCGTGAATCGAAACGGCGGTCTGGGAGGAACGCTGGTATCCGTGCCGCGGGAGGGTCCGGCGTTCATGCCGGAATCCTTCCGGCTCTTCCAGAACTACCCGAATCCGTTCAATCCTTCCACGACGCTCGAGTATGAACTGACGACCCAAAGCAAGGTGGTGCTCAGAGTGTATGATGTTCTTGGTCGCGTTGTCCAGGAATTGAAGAACGACATCGAGCCCGCCGGCCGCATGAGAGTCGTCTGGAATCCCCACAGCCGGCTTGCGAGCGGCATCTATCTGTGTCGAATCGAAGTCAAAGCGCACTCCGGAGCATCGTCACCCCAAACGCGGGTCGTGAAGATGCTTCTGATCAAGTGACCGCATCTGGTCATCACCGGAGAATCAAAACGTGCCAATATCGCGCGATACCATCGCTTCCCATTCTTCCATCATCCTCGATTGCTTCGACAAACAACTTCCCGTCCTGGAATGCGCTCAGCAACTGAAGGCAGCCGGACTGGAGATCGATAGCAGACGGGACTTGGCGAAAGAGTCGGAGTTTCTCGAATCAGTCAAGGACGTCGCTCTCGAAGGGGCGCGGAAGGGGAATGAGGATGTAAGGCCGACCGAGTTCGCGATGGACTATGTCCTCATTATGCATGGACGGAAGGATCTCGACCGAAGAGCCTTCGTTGAACTGATCGTTGCAATGGATGCCGTGCTCACCCACGACCGGAAGGTAACGCGGGAGGTGAAAAGCGCGCTCAAGGCTGCGCTGACAGATGCGAAGAAAAGATACCCGGACGTCCTGACCTGGTTTCCGCTCAAGTACCAGCAATTTATGCGGACGTTCAAAGGGGCTTAAGGGGCGGCGTTAGAAGCGGAACACGGAGGGCACGGAGGGAGTGCTGAGCCGTTGAGCCCATGAGCCAATGAGCCAATGAGCCCATGAGCCCATGAGCCAATGCTGATCTTGCCCCGGTATTTCGGACACCAAGAAAAGACACTATACTGTGTCAGGAGGTGTTCCGATGGCAACAGCGAGGCGACGACGTTTTGATACACAGTTCAAACTGGATGCTCTTCGATTGATTGAAGAGAGTGATCGTCCTGTCAGTGCCATTGCCCGCGACCTAGGGATCCGCACGGGCCTGCTGTACAAGTGGAAGCGTGCATTAGCTGCTGATCCTGTGCACGCGTTCCCGGGTAAGGGCCGGCTGAAACCGGATGAGGAGAAGCTGCGACAGCTCGAGCAGGAGTTGGCTCGGGTGACGCAGGAGCGGGACATTTTAAAAAAAGCCCTGGCCTTCTTCTCCAGAAACGAACGATGAAATACCGGTTCATCCACAGCAATCGCACTACGTTGAATATCGCAGCACTGTGCCGGTTGTTGCATGTCTCGCGCAGCGCGTATTACCGGTGGCAACGGACCCAGTCCAGTGCTCGCCAACAGCGTGACGACGAACTCCTTGCGCTCATCCGAACGATCCATCGGCAGAGCCAGGAAGTCTATGGAAGCCCGCGAATCCACGTTGAGCTGCGCAAACAAGGGATCCGGTGTGGCCGCAAGCGTGTGGCTCGATTAATGCGCCAAAACGGCCTCCGGGCGAAGATGGTGCGGCGCTTCAAGGTCACTACTCGCTCACGCCGTGGACAACGCTATGCGCCCGATCTCGTGCAACGGGACTTTGCCGTTCGGCATCCGAATCGGGTCTGGACCAGCGACATCACCTACATCTGGACGCGTGAAGGCTGGGCATATTTGGCCGTTGTCCTGGACGTGGGCACTCGAATGGTCGTCGGCTGGGAGTTCGGTGCACGATTGACATCGACAATCGTCACAACAGCCGTGAGCCGAGCGATCCACCAAC
>JBFYQI010000231.1:0-3854 GCA_041302875.1 Ignavibacteria bacterium | reverse complement strand
AGTCCACGCGCATCAGCACCCGCTTGCCCCGCAGATCGATATCACGGACTGTCTTCTTATTCATAGAGTACCTCGTCGGTCCTGGTGAGTGGCCGGCATCGGCTTACAGTTTCGACGCCATTAGGTTCGCGAGGTCGGCCGTCCGAACGGAGTAGCCCCACTCGTTGTCGTACCACGTCACGACCTTGAGGAAGTCGTTCTTTTCTTTGCCAAGGACCATCGTGAACGGCAGGTCGACCGACGAGCTGTGCGGGTCGCCCTTGAAGTCGATGCTGACGAGCGGCTCGTCGATGGCAGCGAGGATGCCCTTCATCGGACCGTTCGCCGCGTCGCGGAACGCCTGTCGGAGTTCATCGGTCGTCGTCGGTGTTTCGACCTGAACGGTGAAGTCCACAACGGAGACCGTGGAGGTCGGGACGCGGAGTGCATAGCCGTCGAACTTCCCCTTGAGCTCGGGGATAACGAGCGATATGGCCTTCGCTGCGCCGGTGGTCGTCGGGATGATGTTCATCGCCGCGGCGCGCGCGCGACGGAGGTCGCTGTGCGGGAGGTCGAGGATCTTCTGGTCATTCGTGTAGGCGTGGATGGTCGTCATCAGACCGCGGATGATCTTGAACTTGTCGTTGACCACCTTCGCGGCCGGCGCGAGGCAGTTCGTCGTACAGGAGGCGTTGGAGACGACGTGATGCTTTGCATTGTCATAGACCTTGTCGTTCACGCCCATGACGATCGTCAGGTCCTCGCCTTCCGCCGGGGCAGAAATGATGACCTTCTTTGCGCCCCCCTTAGTGATATGGTTCTCGGCACCCTTGACGGTCTTCCCCTTCTTGTTCACGCCGTCCTGCTTGATGGTGAACAAGCCGGTGCTCTCGATCACGATATCGACGCCGTTATCCTTCCAGGGGAGGTTGGCGGGATCGGTTTCCTTGAACACCTTCACGGCCTTGCCGTCGATGACGAGCATGTCGTCCTTGACCTCGACAGTTCCGTTAAAGCGGCCGTAGTTCGAGTCATACTTCAGCAGATGCGCCATCGTCTTCAGATCGCCGATATCGTTGACCGCAACGACCTCGAGCGTTTTCGGATAGCTGTCGCGGATCGCCTTGAGCACTTGGCGGCCGATCCGACCGAATCCATTGATACCAACACGGACTGCCATGAGAACCTCCAGAATTGAGCTTAGAAAGGGATTTTTCTTCGTGTTCGGTACAAATTTCAGAGCATATCAAAAAAATTTAGACAGAAATGGGACGAGAAGCAAGGCGGCAGAGGTGGGACTCGCGTCAGGCATCAGTAATCAGTGGTCAGTAGTCAGTGGGGAAAGACGGGAATCATCCGATTGTTCGTTATCTTGACAGAGTTCTTCAACATCTCACATATGCCATATTCCGTTTCCCATTGATCTCCATGCGGCCAAATTTCGAAAGTCTCCTCACAACCCTAAAACGCGGGAAGGCTTCGTACGTTCCTCTTGTCGAGCTCGGCGTTCATCCGAAAATCAAGGAGCGTTTCATTGGACGGCCGATCGTTACGCTCGCGGATGATGTGGAGTTCTGGCATCGTGCAGGATATGACTACACGAAGATCCAGCCGGTCGCCGATTTCAATCCCGGAAAGATCGGCTTGTCGGAGCATCTGACGTACAACGATGACGGGACCCTATTTCGCAAATGGGCCTCGGAAGGCTCAGGGGTAATCGCGAGTGATGAGGAATTTGAGCGATATCAGTTTCCCAAAAAGGAGGATTTCGACTACGCGAAGTTCGATCAGGTTCGCGCGCTCCTGCCGGAGGGGATGGGAGTCATCGGTCAGTATGGTGATATCTTTACGATGACGTGGGAGATGATGGGATTCGAGGCTTTTTCGATGGCGCTGTTCGAGAATCCGGACCTCATTGAGCGTTTGAACACGACGGTCGGAGAATTGGTTATCAGCATGTTCGAAAAGATGGCGGCGCATCCGAACGTCGACGCGCTTTGGTATTCTGACGATATCGCTTACACGAACGGTCTGATGGTCTCCCCTGCAATGCTGCGGCAATACTTTTTCCCCTGGCTCAAGCGCATCGGCGACCTCGCAAAACAGCACAACAAGCCGCTCCTCTATCATACAGACGGCGTGTTGTGGGATGTCTTCGTTGACATCATCGCATGCGGCGTCGACGCGATCCATCCGCTCGAACCGAAGGCCATGGCGATCGCAGAGGTGAAGCAGAAGGTCGGAGACAGACTGTGCCTGATCGGACATGTCGACGTCGACCTCCTGTCGCGAGGGACAGTGGAGGAAGTCCGTGCGAAGGTGAGACAGAACATTGAGGAAGCCGGGTACAACGGCGGGTACTGCGTCGGTTCAGGGAACAGCGTGCCGGAGTATGCGAACTACGAGAACTATCTTGCGATGCTGGATGAGACTTTGAGATGGCAAATGTGAGATGTTAAATGTGAGTTGAGAGGAAGCGTTCTACCACCCGATTGAATTCATCTGCGTTCTGTGCATTCATTCCATGAGAGGCTCGCGGGATCGTTGCGCGCCGGCTGTTCGGCAGCAGCCGTTCCAGCTCGTCGGTGATCGCGCCAAACATCGGAGGGCTTAACTCCCCGTTCAGCAGGAGCACGGGAAGCCGAAGGCTCGCCAGCATCTCATCCGTCACTTCGGTGAAATACTCCGTTGACTCGGTTTCCGCCCGGAGGTCCGGTGCGTTCTGCATCAGCCGATGACGCGCCCCTTCCGTGAACGAATCGAATGCTCCCTTCCCCATGACGCCATCAATGAATGAGCGAACACCGGCCTCGTCGTTGCCCTCTTTCAACGCTGTCCGGGCGGGATTCCACGCGTGTTCCATGAAAGCCGAGAACAGCATGCGGCCCGCGTCCGACCGATGAAGCAACGGCAGGATCGGCGGCTCGGCAAGCACGAGGGACTTCACCCGATCAGGATGCCTCAGCGCGAAGAGCAGGGACATATACCCGCCGAATGATCCCCCCACAAGATGCACTTCGTTGAGTTCAAGGACATCGAGGAACCGCAAAAGGTCATCCGCGTGAAGCGCAGCGGAGTACGGGCGCTCGACGGAAGGGGGCGGATTGGGGAAATGATACCGACGGCTGTATGCGATCGCCCGATACCGATGAGAGAAGTGGGAAAGCTGCAGTCTCCAGGACCGAAGATCGCTCACGGTTCCATGAACGAAGACGACGGCCGTTCCGGATCCTTGTTCCAGATATGCGAGGTCCGTTTCGAGAAGTTGAACGCGATTCATACGAGTCCGTCGGAGTCTTTCCGGGCTAGCGCAACAGCAGCAGCAACGACGCGTGAAGCGCCAGCCAACCGGATCGCGGCAGCACATGCCGTCGTCGTGGCGCCCGTCGTGATAACGTCGTCGATCAACAACACGCGTGCGCCGTTCAACATGCCAGCGGCGTCCGGCTCGAATGCTCCATCCATGTTCTTGCGACGTTCGTCATGTGAGAGCTTCGTCTGCGTCCTGGTATGACGCGTCCGATGCACGGCAGATGCGGCGACAGGAATGGCGGTCACCTCATGAACGCCCTGCGCGATGAGTTCCGCCTGGTTATATCCGCGCTCACGGAGCTTCACCCGGTGCAGGGGCACGGGGACGAGAGCATCGTACTCCCGCTCTTCTCCCTTCAGGGATTCTCCGAGCGTTCTCCCGAGCATGCGGGCAAGCGATTCGTAGGATCGATACTTCACCGCGTGCGCGATGTGCTGAAACGCTCCCCCTTTCTCAAAGAGGAACAGCGCACGCAGATCATCGACGGCTCCGTCGAGCAGCAGCTTCTCCCTCGTCTCCCGATAGAGATGATCTTCGGACGACAATCGCGGGATGGAACCCC
>JBFYQI010000506.1:0-7668 GCA_041302875.1 Ignavibacteria bacterium | reverse complement strand
GCCTTCTGGAACAACTCCCGCGAATTGACGAGTCCAAGTTCTTTGTAATGGGTCATGGCGCCTGATGCCTTCGATTCGTGTCGGATTCAGAATTGATCTGATCAAAAATACCGGAAAGTGTACGACAATGCAATGGAGGATACTCTTTGAAACCAAAAACCTGGAAAAGGGTTCCCCCCCGGGCCAGGGATAATAAAAGGGCCGCTCCCTTCTCAGGAAACGGCCCTCCAGGATACGCAAGACGATGGTGATGCGTTACTTCATCAGCAACATCTTCATCGACTGGGTGAATCCCCCCGCGGTCAGGCGATACACATAGAATCCGCTAGCGAGATTCGAGGCATCGAAGTTGACTTTGTACGTGCCCGCACTCTGGACACCTTGCGCAAGCACCGCAACCTCGCGTCCCAGCATGTCAAACACGCGCAGGTCCACCGCACTGGCTGCTGACAACTGATAACTGATCACTGTCGCCGGATTGAAGGGATTCGGATAGTTCTGGGACAGGGAGAATTCCGTCGGCGCAAGCGGCGATTCATCCTCCACGCCCGTCACGTCGCCGATATAACTCCACGTGGCCTTTGCGGCCGGGAACCAGTTCAGATCGCCGACGGGATAGCCTCCTTTGCCGCCTGTGTATGCCGCCGAACCGGTGGAATAGGTGCAGTTCAGCGTGTCAACGAAGTACGCATATCCGCGTCGGTCGAAATCGAACGACCGATTCCAGAGCACGGACGGCGTGTTCTTCGTCTTGTTTCCGCCGCTCGGAGAACGATACCAGCGGTTGAGAGCCGTCATGACGCGTGGTGTGTTCGGCAGCGTGAACCCTGTCAACTTAACGAACGCTGTCGTTGAGTCTGCGCCAAGCCGGCTATTGATGTGCCAGGTAAGCGGAGAGCCCTCGCCCGTCACACCTGCCGATGCAAATTGATTGTAGAACGCTTGACCGGAATCGCTAACGGCCTAGTAGGTGTTCGAGATCTTCCAGATCGTCGTGTCATTCGGCGTCGTGAATACCCAGTTCATCCGGGCGCCGCCATATGGATCCTTCTCTCCGCTGTTCACGAATTCCGCCTGCCGGGTCACATCCGTATCATTCCCCAACGAGAACGGATCCATCAACAGATTGTTCGTGATGAATGCATATTTGCCCATCGAACCCAACGACAGAAGACCGTGATACGACATGCCGTTGACGAGGGTATTGTGATTGAATCGCAGGTAGTGGATCGGTCCCGTTCCTGCGAGCGGGTTCGAGAAGTTGTAGTGTCGGAGAATTCGATCCTGCCAGTTCACAAACGTGCTGTTTTCGACGATCACGGTGTCGTGAGACGCATCACGCAGATCGACGCCTTTGCCCGCACCCAGGTTCGAGCGGCCGAGGAATCCCATGTTTGCGAACACGCAATTCGTGATCGTGATGTTCTTCGTGGCGCCGTCGGTGCGGATGTGGTTTCCGTTTGAATTCGAGACCAAGCATCCGTCGAACACAATGGTTGCTCCAGCTCCCGCCGTCGGGACGCTGATCAGCCCGCCCTGAAGATTGTTCAGATTGGAATCCACCGGCTCAAAGTATCCCGAAAGAATGATATTCTTCACTTCGAGATTCCCGCGGAGATCGATCCAGTTCCCCGGAGGATTTTGGGGGTTGGCGCCTGTTCCCGTCGGATAGAGGAAGATCACCGGGCGGCCGACACCAGCACTGTCATTCGCTCTAATCCTCAGCGTTTGTCCGACGTTGACCCGGAAGATCGCGTTCGCCAGATAGGGAGCGCCGCGTTGAAGTTCATAGATGCGCCCTGCGGGAATAAGACCGCCCGTGAGCGTGTCAGCCGCGATTTGCGCATTCAGATAGGAACTCGGAGTCCCGTCATAGGGGCGCAGCCGCAGCACCTGGCTCGACAGCAGCGCCGGCAAGACAAGAACGAGGAGCAAGAAAGCGTAGCGGTGTTTCATGAAGAACCCTCCTACGATAGTGGTGAATGAAGATTTGCGGATTACGTATTGTGTCTCTGATTCGATGCGTACAGAATCCTAGAGGGTGACGCGCACGCCAACGTCGACAGTCGTTCCATACCGTTCGCTCGTATTCAGCAGCCGCCATCCTTGCGACCGATTGATCGTGGACGTGCTTTCATCCTCGTCCGTGATATTGTTCACGTTGACCATGACCGCGATGTTCTCCGTGATCGCCTGCTTTAATGCCAGGTCCACCCGGGTGAAGCTATTCGACGCGACATCGTTGAGGCCGCTGGCCGTGAGTGTTGTATTGAATTCACCCTGATGGAACACCGAAATGCGTGCGGAGAAGCCGTCGTAGTCATACCCGAGCGAGACATTGCCATAGAACTCAGGCTGTCCTTCGAGCTTTTGTACGCGATCAACGATCTTGTTGTTGTATGAGGGAACCCGCTGGGGCGGGAATCCGGGGATGATCGTGATGAACGTGTACGTCGTCTCGATCTCGGTTGCGATCAGATGCGTTTCAGACCGCACGAGCGAGGCGTTCCATGAGAGCACAAGGTTCTTGAGGAAACCCGGGAAGAAGGAAAAGTTCATCTGATGCTCGAACTCGAGCCCCCAGACCTTTGTCGGTTTTGAGGAATTGTACGGAACGGTCAGTGAGTATTGCGTCCCCCCCGCAAACGGACTGTCCCAACCGATTCCAAGACTGTCGAGCAAGTAGTTCCCCATCACGCCCGCGCCATTCAACAGATGATACATGTCGCTGATCTCTTTATAGAACGCGGAGACCGAGACAAGGCCGACCGTGTTGTCGAAGAGGGAAGCGTTGACCTCATAGTTCCAGGCCTTAGCCGTCCGGAGATGCGGGTTTCCCAACGTCAGTCCGACCGTGCCGCCGCCCCCCTGAGCGACGTATTTCTCAAGCCGAAGATTGAAATCCGGCCGTGCGAGGGCGCGGAATGCAGCCAGCCGAATATTCATGCTCTCGGTCGGCCGGAATGTGAGATGGAAGTTCGGAAGCCAGATCGTCTCCGTATGGTTTGCGGCCGTATCTTTGATGATCCCGCCGACCGGGAAGCCCCCTAACGATGAGGGGGAGTACTTGGAACGATAGTCGTTGTCCTCACTCTCAACGCGTACGCCCGCGATGAACGTCACATTCTGACCGATGTTCAACGTATTCATCAGGAATCCGGCCGTGACACGCTCGTTGATGTCGTATGTTCCCGCCGCTACCGTTGGATCGTTGTAGTACTCGCTGTTCCCGCCCTGTTGATCTGTGCCGCGCCTGTTAAGCTCGTACCACAATCGAACCTTGTCGCGGTTGAAAAGAGGCTGCAATGTGTAGATGTCGTAGATATTTCTTTTGCCGGGGACATTGTCCAGGAAGTCGGACGCAAACGGGGTACGGGCCGTCCGGTTGGACAGGAGAAAACGCTGATAAAAGGCGTCGAACGCCGTGCCGGTGAAATCCTTTTCGACGATCGCGCCGTCATCAAGACGCGTATGATCCCGCCAATATCCGAGATAATACGGCGAATACAGCGTGCCCACATCCAGCATGCGGCTCTTGCTCTTGTACTTTCCACCGACGGCCAGTTCGCCGATGAACAAATCGCCCAGAGAATATTTGCGAGAGACATTCAAGGAGGCGGTCCGCTCGCGGTCATCATTGAGACTGGTTCGAAAGTACGCCCAATTCGAGTACGCGAGGTTGTAATTGTTCAACGCATAGTCGATGAAGATCTCCGGGTTCGATGTGATCTGCGGCGGCGTCCGCATGCCGGACACCTGAACGCCGTTCTGGAAGATGGAGGGTTCGAGGAAATCAATGTCATAGTCGTACGGATAGTCGCTGATCGATTGGGCATACGAGAGAGACCACACCACGTTGAATCCGGAAAGCGTGTTGTCGCCGTGCAGCGAGGTGTTGAACGTGTTGATGTCCTGCTCGCGATCGCGGACATCGTATGTGACGAGACCGGCTGTGCCCGTGCCGCTCGGATAATTACGCGTCGTATAAAGATAGTCACGCTTCGTGCCGGAATAGATCGTGTTCAGGCGGATGGTGTTGTCCTCCGCAAGGTCGATGTCGAGCAGCAGGCCAACGCCGTTGCGCGTGCGTATCTCATCGGTGAACTCGAGCAGCAGATTGGAGATCTCGAACGATCTTCCGCCGTTGTACGTCGTATAGTCAATATTGTAGCGCTCATTGCTGCGCACACGCCGCTCGAGATTACCGTTGAATTGCACTCCAAGCAGATTGTCGAAAAAGCGTTCGCCGTACTTCAATTGAACATCATACTGGTCCAACGCCTTCATCAAATGATTATAGTCCCCTTTCAGGTCCGCCTTCAACACGCGGTCTTGCGGAGCACGCTTCGTAACAAGATTGATCGATCCAGCGATCGCATCGGCATCCTTGTCCGGTGTGAGCGCCTTGAAGAGCTCGACACCCGCCAGGGTGCCTTGTGAAATCGTACTGAGGTCGACTCCGCGTTCATTCGCATCGGTTGGAGGAACTTTGATGCCGTCGATGGTGATCGTGCTGAACTTGTCGCTCAATCCGCGCAAGAGGACCTTGTTGGCCTCTCCGCCTGAACGGATCAACGAAACGCCTGGCAGTCGGCCGATGGCCTCCGCCGCGTTGGCGTCGGGAAGCTCCTGGATCTTTTCCTCCGAGATGACATTGATGATGGTGTTCGAGGTGCGTTGCTGGTTGATCGCGGCGACCTGACCTCGAGCTTGCGCGGTGACGATCACTTCCTCCCCTTGCACGACGTCCGCCATGAGGGTGATGTCAAGCGACATCGTCGTTCCGCTTTCAACTGTTTGCGGGATCTCCTTAGAGACATACCCGATGTAGGAAACCTTCAACTGATAGGACCCGGCGGGCACGCCAGTGATCACATATTTCCCTTCTCTGTCTGTCGCCGTGCCGATCGCCGTCCCTTGAACGAAAACATGGGCGCCAACAAGCGGTTCGTTCGTTGTCTGATCGGTGACGCGGCCACGAATGGATGCTTGAGAGAATGCGACAATGGGAAGGAGAACGAGAGGAAGAATTCGGCGCAGCACAGTGCTCAGGAGCATAGGCAATTCCTTCATCAAGCGAACCGATTACTTAACCGATTACTTTATCGGTAACAAAGATGGAAAATCGAATCCGCTTTGTCAAGTGAGAAATGGTGGAATGCTCAATCGGGGGGAAAAAACGGTGATTTTGTCACGTAATGAGAGATCTTGGCGTCATGAGAGCGCCTTTCGGAAGGCCTCGAACATGGAACGAACCTTTTCCTTCGGATCCCCTGGTCCGAGCGTTTCGACTGGAACATATCCCCGGTACCCCGCTCCCCGGATGATGCGAACGATGCGATCAAGGTCGGTAGCTTCATCGCGTCCATCCACCGTGATTCGTTCTTTGACCTGCCAGTTCACGGCAAACGGTGCCGTCATCCGTATCTGCTCGTAGGCGTCGCCGCTTCGATAGCTCCCCGTGTCGAGGATGAGCCCGAACCACGGCGAATCAACCATGCGCAGGATGGTCAGTGCATCTTCGGCGGTCTTGATGAAGTCATTGTGATTCTGAATCGCAACCATTACCCCGCGTTCCCGGCCGTACGCCACACACTCGGCGATGTCACGCACCATCCATTCGGCGACCTGTTTCCACGTGTACCCGCTTGTGTCCTCCTTCCCCGCAAAGATGCGAATCACCGGGGCACCAAGCTTCACCGCAACGTCGATCCACTCTTTCACCAGCACGACGTCTCCGCGGCGCTTCGTCGCATCCGGAGATGTGAAGTCATTCCGCACACCCGTACCGCTGATGTCCAACCCAAGCACGAATGCTTCCCGCTTGATACGATTAATCAACGCATCATCTGGCACGCGAGGGTATCCGGGAAAGTAATACGCGGTGAGATCTACACCATCGAAACCGACCTCCGCGCAGAACGCAAGCACGTCGGACAAGGTCATTGTCCCGTTTCGCAGCGGCTCGTTGAACGAGTAGGCATTCAGACTGGTCTTCAGTCGCGGTCCGCCGACTCGTCTGACCGCTTCTTGTCCCTTCGCCGAGGTTCCGCCACCAATGATTTGTACCGCCGTCAGGAGCGGCACCGCTGCAAGCGTCTTCAAGAACTCTCTGCGCATGGTCTCTCCTCAGCGAAACACAGAGCTGCCGGCGATGACCTCCTGCCGCTCATCATCGAACGTTACTCGCAACCCCGTATGCAGCGCCGCCGTCGTCATGATGTTTGCAACGGAGTGATCATACCCCGCAACGATGTCGCCATTCGGCGTTTTACGGCTTCGGATACACTCCATCCAATTCCGCATATGAGCGGAACTCATCCCATCGACGCTAGTGTTCGCTTCGGTCGCCACGCGCTCGTTCGAGCGCAGCCTCATCGGTTCAAGCAGGTTCGGCTTCATCCCCATCTCATCTGCCTGCGGCGCACGCAGTCCGCCATCGGCTGAGATCTCATTCGTGTCCAGGTTGAGCGTTCCAGCATTGGAGTAGTAGATCTCCTTCACGCCTCCGGCGGAATTGTGCATGCGGGAAGAATAGAGCACCTGGAATCCGGTTGTCGGATCATTCAACGGACCGTAGTCAAACACCGCGGTCATCGTGTCGGCGTTCTGCCGTCCATCCTTCCAGACGTAAATGCCGCCGTTCGCCACCACGCTTCGCGGACGCCGGAGTCCACTGAACCAATGCACCGTGTCGATCTGGTGAGACATCCACTGCCCAGGAATGCCCGAGGAATACGGCCAAAACAAACGATATTCGATATACTTCCGCGCATCCCACGGATCGCTCGTCTTTCCCATCACATATCGAATCCAATCCGTGTCCCCCTCTCGAATCTCCGCAACCAGCTTTGGCCGTCGCCACCGTCCCGGCTGATTCACATTCCATGTCATCTCGACCATCGTGATCGCGCCGAAATTGCCTGAACAAATGTACTCATGCGCCGCGATGTAATTGGAACCGCTCCGGCGCTGAGATCCGATCTGCACTATCTGCTTCGATGCCTGCACCGCCTTCAATAACGCGCGCGCATCTGCCATCGATTCCGCCATTGGCTTTTCAATGTACGCATCGACTCCGGCTCGTATCGCCTCGACACCATGGAGCGCATGCTGGAAATCTGCTGTACTGATGATGACCGCATCCGCGAGTCGGCGGTCGTAGAGCTCCTCGTTGTTGCGGGCAAGCGCAACATCCTTGCCGTTCAACTGCTTGATGAATCCGCCCCCTTCCTCGCGCCGCCGCTTCCAAATATCGGACACCGCCGTTATCTCGAAATTCAGCTCACGTGCATAGTTTTGGAGCGCAGGGATCAGCGTCGCTTTGGCACGGTCGGAAAAGCCAACGATGCCGACGCGTACACGATCATTCGCGCCGAGGATACGTGCATAACTCAGCGCGTTTGTCCCCATCATGCCTGCCGTGATCGCTGCTCCACCCACTGCCGCACCACGAAGAAATGTCCGACGCGTCTGTTTCATCGTGCTTTCCTCTCGTTCATTGCTCCGATCATCCGTTCATGACTGTGTCCATCACACCGCGCACATATCCAACCGATTCCGCAACACCGGGAAGCGGGTCCTTCTGATCTTTCTCGAATTCAATGTGGATCGTCCGCTCGTAGCCGATATCCTGCAATGTTCGCATGATTCCCGGGATGTCAACTA
>JBFYQI010000481.1:0-4303 GCA_041302875.1 Ignavibacteria bacterium | reverse complement strand
TACCCCGCGTAGGGGTCGTCATTTCGGAAGCCCGGAATCAGAGCCAGGTCCTGGGGCAATCGCGGCAACCCGCTGGTGTGATTCAGGAGTTCACGAAACGTTGTCTTGGTTCCGTTGAGGGTGAGTCCGAACGCCGCGGCGGGGAGGATGGTCTCGACGTATGCACTCGTGTCGATGTTGCGTTCCCGGAGAGAGAGCAACAGGGCTGCCGCGGTGAAGGTTTTTGTCACTGAACCGATCTCGTATACCGTGAGGGAATCTGGGATCCGGCCATTGCCGAGGACCGTCTCTCCATAGAAGTATGAGAGAACCTCAGTGCTTTCGATGATGGCGAGACTGAATCCGGCGGTTGTAGAAATTTCGGCGTACGGTGCAACGATTCGATGAACCGCCGAATCTTTCGCGGACTTCAGGGGATTTGAGGTAAGAACAGGTTTGGATATTGGCGGGCTTGAGGGGTCGTCATCACAGCCGAACGCGGCGAGGCCGAGGATAAGAAGAAGACAGCCTTGGAAGATTGGGCGCACAAGGATTCCCTTTCACAGGTTGCTTGACAGGAGCCAGCAGAGACCGCTACGCCCCTGCAATCCCTGTGCCACCCCGTTCACTCCGGCCAATCCCCGGCAACGTACAGAGGCGGTCAGAGAGCTCTGGACAGTACAAGCGACAATGATGTGCAACTCCGCGGACAATTGCGCGGGAAGCATGCGTTGAGGGTCACATCGCATTGCGAGTATGATCATCGGTGCATCATGTCTGCACGATTCCGGCAAGCACATGCGAGTCCGAGGGGAAGAGCCGCACAAAGGCGCCGATCTGCCTTGTTGTCAATGACGGCATCTGTCTCTGCGGGGAGGCTACTTCACGAGGAGCATCTTGATCGAGTGCGGGACAGATGCGGCAGCCGTACCGCTTCCGACCGTCATTTGACAGAGATATAATCCGCTCGGCATTCCACTCGCATTCCATCGCACATGATACGTGCCGGGGGATCTTTGTTCCTCTGCCAGTAAGGCGACCTCGCGCCCCAGGACATCGAAGACCCGAATGCTGATAATGGACGCGGGTTGGCCTTCTCCCACGGTATACGCGATCACGGTTTGCGCGTTGAACGGATTGGGGTAGTTTTGCGCGAGATGATACTGTGATGGAAGGCCCGAAGACGGAACGCCGGTTGAGAGAGTGACCCCTTCCACGCGGATACGATACGCACTATCCGGATCGGTGCGCGTGTGAACATAAAGCATCCTCGCGACTCCATCGTAGAAGAAGCCCGCCTCGCTTAACCTCAGGGAATCCACCGACAACGAATGCGTGAGCGGAACATCGTTCAGGGTGACGGTTGATGGAGATGATGCGATCTGATGGAATTCGGAGAGATACGTGCGACGATCGGGCTTCCCTGCATATGATCCGTTCGTTCGACCGATCTCGAGTTCGAGGGCCAACGATCCTTCCGCCGGAAGAGAGGTGATCGTGAACGCAGTCGTTGCATAGGCTCCCGATTCGTAGGCGCGCGTCCTTCCATCATCTTCATACAGTGTGAAGCTCCCGTCCTCTGAATCATGAGGATAGATCTCCAGGGTGAGCGTGTCCAACGGACGTTCGTCGGAGAAGTTCATCACCGGCTGCGTGGGAATGATGCTTCCGGCTTTCATGAACAGCGGGATCCGATCCGGGATCGTTTCCACGGTCACGGACGTTCCGCCGGCGTACGGCGTGTCACTCCAGTAGTCGATCCAGCGCCCCGGCGGAAGCATAACGGTCTTCCACACTTGTCCCGGTTCTGTGATAGGCGAGACAAGAATGGCGTTTCCCCAGAGATACGGATCGCTCACGTTGGCGAACTGTCCTTCATTCGGATAGCTGAAGATGAGCGGGCGTGCGAGCGGAAGACCATGAGCCGAATTCTCATACGCAAGGGTGTAGTTGTACGGAAGCAGGCGGTATCGCAGCCGGATGAAGTCGCGTGCGATCGTCTCGGCATCCGGACCGAACGCCCACGGTTCTGTCGCCTGATCTGCGCCGTGCGCACGCATGATGGGAGAGAACGCACCGAATTGAAGCCACCGGACATACAGTTCCGGGGATGTCGTGCCGCAACAGAATCCCCCGATGTCTGAATGATGGTAAGCGAGGCCGGACATTCCCATCGAAAGCATCATGGGCATCTGAACCGCGAGCCCGGCGTAGGTCTTGCTCACATCTCCAGACCAGGTGAAGACCCCATGCCGTTGGATGCCGGCGAAGCCGGATCGCGTGAGGTTGAAGAGCCGTTCGTTCGGACGGTACTGGCGGAATCCGTCATCGATCGTTTTCGCCCACAGGAGGTTGTAAATGTTGTGGACCTTTGCGGCGCTGCCGAGATGATGGATCATGCCGGAAGGATGATTCTCCGGTTCACCGAGGTCGGTCCACAGGCCCGCCATCTGACTTCCGAGAAACGATGGATGAAGGCTCCACCACCACGCGCGAGCTTCCGGTTTTGTGAGGTCAAGCAGGGCCGCGTTGCACCCGCAGGACCACCAGTTTGGAATCAGATATGGTTGTCCGGAGGACTTGGTCGCGAGATAGCCATTGGTTGCCGCATGCTGGAAGTTGATCGAGGGAGCGATGATATACGGCTCAGTGATCGCGATCGTCTTTATTCCGGTTGAAAGAAGATCGGCCATCATTCCGAACGGGTTCGGCCATGCCGAGCTCTTCCAGGAGATATCCCCCATCTTATCGAACCAGTAGAGATCGAGGATGATCGCATCACAGGGGATCTGCTTCTGACGCATCGTTTGCACGACGGCGCGAGCCTCGGCTTCATTGCGATAGCCGAATTTTGATTGAAGGAATCCCAGCGCCCAGCGCGGGGGCAATGGCTGGTGTCCTGTCAGCCACGTATAGTGCTCAAGCAGTCGTGGGATGCCGGGGGCCGCAATAACATAGAGCGTAAGCTCGCCGCCGTACGCCTTGTACGTCAACAGGTGTGGATCGGACGCAGCGACATCAAATCGACCGGGGTAGGTGTTGTCAAACAGAACGGCGTACCCGCGTGTGGATGCAATGAAAGGAACGTTGACCTTCATGGTTGCCAAGGGTGCGTTGTACCCATACGCCTGACGGTTCTCCGTATCGAACGCGAAGCCCCGCTTTTCCAGCGGCGTGCCCCGTTCGCCCGTTCCGTAGAAATGCTCATCGGGCCGGACCGTGAAGCGGCTCCATCGTTCCGTCCCGTTGGTTGCCACACCGCCGGAAACCGGTTCGGAGACGAGCACTGATCCGTGCGCATCGAGGATAGAGATCCGCAGCGGCGATTTCGAGCATTGGATGGTCATGCCGGATGTTGCAACCTGCAGCATCGAATCGGATTCGGAGATGGAGAACCCGACCAAGCTGTCGGGATTCTGAATGACGGCGAAGGAGGAATCGGGAATCGAGGTGGGAGCGGGAAGGAGATCGATGCGCAGAACATCCGGGCTGACGAAGCGAAGGCGCACAGAGGATGCGCCAGCGGTCAGCGTGATCCCGGAGTTTTCGATCGCCGATGACGTAAAGGGTCCCAGGAACGTCTGTGCTTGACCGGTTATTGGGGCGAAGAACAGAGAAGACAGGGCGAAGAAGAACAAGCGGAACTCGCGGAAGCGGGTAGAGGCCTTGAGTCGGGTGATCTGTAGCATGTTCGAAGCATTCCTGATGATTCACGTGCACACGTATCTGGCACAAGGCCGGTGGTCTGACCGCATGGTATGAAACGTACGAAAGAATGGGGAGAAAGCGAACGGACATCCATCGGGGATTCCATCCCGGGAATGTTACCCGGCGTGACACCCGGGGAGATACCCGGGGTGAATCCCGGGGAGGTCTTTACCATCAGTGTTAATCAGTGGAGATGGTTCAAACTGCCGGTGGCGGAAATTTTGGAACCGCGAAAGATTCGTGACGAATGGACGCAGCGACTGGGAGGTCCGGACCAATTCTCCGGAGTCCGCAAGTGTGCGACCCAGCAGTGCATGACGATTTACCAGAATGCGACGAGGATTTTGCTTGCGCGATAGAGGAGTGTTGATGATCTTATAAGAACGCTGGTGAGCAAATCGCAGAGGAAGGTTCCCTTTGATTAAGACGAAACAGCGCTAAAGGGAACCTTCGGGGAGTTAAGGAAAGCTCCGTCCTCCCCGCATTGCACTCCGCCTTCCATTTCCCTACCTTACCTCACTTCTTCCGCTCACGTGTTCCGGTGTCCCATGAAACGCTTCGTCGGCGCTGTTGAGGTCGTTGTCCTGCTCCTCCTTGCCTTGCTTCTCGTCCGATT
>JBFYQI010000449.1:0-5985 GCA_041302875.1 Ignavibacteria bacterium | reverse complement strand
AAATGCGATTCTGACGGGCATCGCAACCTATCTGGGAATTCCGACAGGGATCGTTGCCGAACATGCCGGCTACGCCTTGCCCACCAATTCCGAATTGCTCCCCAATTTTCCGAATCCGTTCAATCCGGAAACCGTCCTCTCGTACCGCGTGGCAGCAACAGGAGCACCGGTGGTGCTCGTGCGATTGTGTGTGTACGATCTCTTGGGACGCGAGGTGGCCATTCTTGTGGAAGCGATGCAATCGGCCGGTACGTATAGCGTGCGATGGAACGCGGCAGGTCTTCCCAGCGGGCTGTATGTTTCCCGGCTTGAGGTCGGCACCCAAGCGGTCGCTGGAAAGATGATGTTGACGCGGTAGGATTGGCGCGCAGTCCCGAAGGAGCAGCAAAGGCCCGGAAAGAACGCCCGGGCCTTTGTCCTTTAAGCGTCTTATCTCCCCTCGGGATTCACCTTCACGAAGTCCTTTATCTGCTCTTCGACCTTCGCCTTGTCACCGACGATGACCAGCGCCATGTCTTCGTCCCGGATGTACTTCTGCGTTGTCTTCTGTACATCTTCCGGCGTGACCGCATGGACATTCTTGACGTAGTTCGACAGATAGACATCCGGCAACCCATGCAACCGAAGATCGTTCAGTTGTCCGATGATCCCTTGGCGCGTCGAATTCTGGAGAACGAACGTCCCTGCCAGATAGTTCTGGATCCCCTTCAGCTCGTCCGCTGATGGGGGCTCGCTCTGCAACTGATTGATCTCCGCGATGATCTCCTTCAAGGCAGGGCCTGTCACTTCTGTTCCGACATCGGCAACTTCCGCCCAAAACGCAGACCGGTACCGATTCGAGACCATGCTGTACGGGGAATACGTGTATCCCTTCTTCTCACGAATGTTCGACGTGATCCGCGAGGCAAATGAGCCTCCAAGGAGCGAGTTCGTCACCACCAATTTTACGTAATCGTTGTCGCTCTTGTCTATGACCGGAAGTCCGAAATAGATCGTCGATTGCGGAGCGCCCGGCCGCTCCACGAGGTGAAAAGACTGCCCGGTGCGGGCTTTGGGGACGTTGACCAGCACCGCCGGTCCCCTCTCCCACCCTTCGAACGCTTGCCGGATCGCCTTCTCGATCACCTTCGGATCGAATACCCCCGCAACGAACACCGATGTGCGTTGCGCGCCAAAGTTCTTCACGTAGAATCCCTTGACGTCGTCGATCGTGAATCGTTCGAGGTCCGCTTGCTTCGGGAATACTCGTCCGTATGGATGGTCCGGATACAACGCCCGCATGAACGCCTCTTGGGCGAGGCTTCCCGGCTGGGCGAGGTTGACGTTCAGGTCGCGAACGCGTCCGACCTTAATACGCTCCAGTTCCGATTCCGGAAAGAGCGGATTCCGAACGACATCTCCTAACAGCGCCACGAACTTCGGTCCGAATTCCGACAGTACATCGCCGGAGATGGTCGACTGATCCGGCGTGACATTGACGGAGACGTCCCCGCCCATTTGCGCTGCTTGCTGAGCGATCTGGGTTGCCGAACGTGATGTCGTTCCTTCCTTCATCATGTCGCCGACCACATCTGCGAGCCAAACTTGGTGTGCTTCTTCGTTCAAATTCCCCGTCCGCACGACAACGCTGATGGTGACTTTCGGAATCGTTCCGAACGGGACGAGTGTCACGGCAACACCGTTCTCGAGCGTGAATTGCTGCTTCTGGGGCAACGAGAAGTCCCGCGGCTTCCCTCCTTCCGGAGGCAATTCCTTCTGCGCCCAGCCAAACGATGATAGAAATGCAGTGATCACAATCGTTTTCACAAGAATGGATTTCATGGCCGTGCTCCCTTAGGATCCCTGCTTCGGTTCGATGATCAAGATCGTGCGATTCCCAGTGCGCAGGAATTCCGTCGCCGTCTTCTGAAGAAGTTCTGGAGTCACTTTGCGAAATTCGTCTTCCAGGGTATTGATGCGCGCAGGATCGTCGTCGAAAAGCGCGAACGAAGCGAGGAGGTCCGCCCGGCCAAATCCGAAGAATCCGCTCACTTCGTCGTAGAAACTGGAACGCAGCTTGACCAACGCCCGGTCCAGCGTGGCGCGATCCACCGGCTTTGCGATCACGTCATCGATCACTTCATCCCATGCTTGTACGATCTCGTCGGCACTCACGCTCTTGTCGTGCAGGAGGCTTGCCATCCAGAGCATCGGACCATTGTAGTTGTGCATGTTTCCGAGCAGGTTGATCCCGCCGCTCAAGCCGGCGGTGTACCCTTTCTTCTGGACAAGGTGTTCACGGAGTTTGCTGTCGTCCCCTTGCAGGAGGATCTGGTCCAGCAATCCCATCGCATAGAACTCTGGAGTCTTTCGTTCGGGGACGTGATAGGCGATCGCAAGGGCAGGACGGTTCGCCAGGGTGTCCTCCTTGATGACGCGCTTTTGCTTTTCCTGCCGTGGTTCACTCAAGTCGGGCTTCGAGGGCTGGGGAGCGGCAGGGATCGCCGCGAAGTATTTCTCCACCATCGCCATCGCTTCCTTCGGATCGAAATCCCCGACGATCGCGAGCGCGGCGTTGTTTGGCGCGTAGTACGTCTTGAAGAATTGTGTCACGTCTTCAAGCGTCGCCGCTTCGATGTCTGCCAAGTCGCCATAGAAGTTGTGTGCATTGTACCAATTCGTATTCGCATATTGCGGCATATCGAGCCACGGGAATCCGCCATAGGGTTGGTTCAGGACACTTCCACGCACCTCATTGATGACGACGCCTTGTTGGTTCGTCAGATTCTCCTGCGTGATACTCAGTCCAGACATGCGGTCTGCTTCGGCCCAGAGGGCTGTCTCAAGCTTGTGGGCAGGGACGACCTCGAAGTAGTTCGTGAAGTCGAATCGGGTGGAACCGTTCAGGACTCCACCGTTCCGCTGAACCAACTTGATGAACTCCATCTTTCCAAGGTTCTTCGAGCCCTGGAACATCATATGCTCAAAGAGATGGGCAAAACCGGTCCGGTCCTTCGGTTCGATGCGGAATCCGATGTTGTAGTAGACTGCGACAACGACGGTTGGCGATGTGTGATCCGGCGAGAGGATCACCTTGAGTCCGTTGTCCAGCTTGTGGTATTCAACGGGGACGCGGAATCCTTCAGCACCGACGACCCCAACCAAACAGAGCAACGCGAGGATGACGATGACGCTCCTTCGGTTGCCGGCAAGATGATTGCGCATAACGACCTCACGACATGAGTGGAAACGATGATCTGCAAAGACTGCTGATGGCCATAATACGCAGAAACCGCCCCTTCTTCTACTCCCCTTCTGGATTTTGTGACGAACGGAATGTCAATTGATTTTTCTCGATTACGCCAGTACATTGCAGAAGCTGTTTCGCACCCCAGCCCTCTCACCAATCCGCAGGAGGGTGTCATGAAGAGCGCATTCATACAGCTTGGCAAATTCGTTCTGATCGGCTTCATCGGCGTGGTGGGGAGTGTGACCCTTGGTCTCATGATGCATGGCATCGAGGTCCTCAAGCCCGAGGGAATCAATTTCGCGTATGTCGCCTTTGGCGCGAGCGGCGCATGCATCTTTGCCGTGTATCATCTGCGTGGCCTGTCCGCCTCGCTCGGCGCCGCGATCGTCGTCAGCACCATTCAGTTCCTCGCTGCGTCAACCTGGCTCCCTCTCGTCAATTCTTTCGTCTGGTCCTTTGGCGTCAATCTTCCGGTCGTATGGCTGGCATTCCTGTTCGAACGCAAACTTGCGGTCTTCCATTGGGGCAAGTTCATCGTCGTCGGCCTGGTGTACGGCGTCATGTTCGTCCTGTTGACCTTGGTGGTGGGCTTGCTTCAAGGAGTCGAGGCAATGCCGGCCGCCATGTTCCAGCAGAATTTCCTTGACGGCATGCTGATCGGGTTGGGGATGGGATTAGGCGTCCAGGGCGCGGAAGCTTTCATCCATTCGATCGAGGCCCACACGGCGAAGCGATAACACTTCTCCACGGCTCACACACGGAAACTCCCATGAAATTCACGCTCATCTTCGCTCTCCTGCTGCTCCTCGGCGCCTCCAGTTGCGCCATCAAGCAGGACATCTTCCTCCAGGACGCAGAAAGCCGTGCTGCCGTGAGCCAATTGCCGGTCTTCGTCTCCTCACCAAATCAGGCGGGGCGTATCGCCGTCTCCGGGCGCGTGCATGTCGATCCGGCCGGGACGGTCGAAGCGCTCGCGCGCGGGCATTCACCGGTCAACGCAGCCGGTATCTACCAGCTCGATACGGTGCGGAATGGGAACGACGTTGTCTTCAAGGAGACATCCGGTGCCAATGTCTACAAGTTTGGCGGAAAGACCTTTCGCTGGACACCATCACGGGTGATGGTGGGATTCGACCTGCAATACTTCCCGTCGGACCGCTCGGCTCTGACACTCGGTATCGATTACGCGAACGGCGCGAGCCGGGCCGCCTGGGGCGGACATCTTGGATTCGGATTGATCAGGATGGGAGAGCGAAGTGCTTTGCGCCTTGACGGCGGCATTCAGTGGCGGAAGGTCGATGTCAGCGCGCTGACGGCCGTCCGGACGGACGTGTATTCCATCTTCGGAAATTCGACGGACAACGTCATGCTGTACTATGACGAGATCGAACAGACCAATCTGGACTTCTACGGGGGGATCACGTGGAACGCCGTGAACGACGACCGGATCGCGAACCTCTTCTTGAGCCTGTTCATCTCGCGACAAACATTGATGGACATCCAACCACAATCCGCTGCGCTCATGTATCCGCTCTACACGACGGTTGCCGTGAACGATGCACGAGCGGACATCACATCAACGAACGTCATCCTCACTCCCGGCGTCATTATCACGCTGGATGAGGATCAACGCCTGATCCTTGGCGCCCGGATGACCAATTGCTGGGTCGGTGAATCAGAGGAAGTCGTCAGTCGCTGGGCGCCCTTCATCCAACTCGAGGCCGTGTTCTAGCTCCCCGACCATCCCGCAAGGCGGGCGAACAGCGCCCACGCAGCATACGCTTTACGGTTTGCATTCAGCGGCTGTGAATGCGCCGAGGAGCAGTCATACCATTGCCCGGGGTGGGCATTCTGCCAGTCGACCGCCCAGTTTTTGTCAAGGGATCCATTCCCATCGGAGTCGTAATCACAGTTGTCGTTCGGCCGTTTGTCCCCGTAGTACACGCCGTCAGGATCATACGATTCGATATCTGCGAAGTCGTAGAGAACCTTGTTGTTCGCTCGGCAATAGGCACGGATCTGTTCGTTGCGCAGATGCAGATTCCCTGTCAGGCCAGTTCCATCCAAATGCCCCGTCATATACACGAACCGCACGGAGGGGTATTCCGATTCCAATGCGTTCATCAGCTGAAGATAGAGGTCGATGTCCCCGCTTGACGCTGAGCTCACCTGTCCGCACCAGGACCACATGACGACGTTGATCGTCGGATTGACGTCAAGATAGTTCCTCGTCGCCACCGCCCACGTCGTTCGATCAGGATTGCCGAGATCAGATGCGCCCGAAAAGGGGGTGTCGCGGAGTTGCAAGGCGCTATCCGCTCCAGTGGAGTTGAAGCGGTACAGGCTTCCTTTCCAGGTGACGAGGCCGCTCATCCCCGTGACCAGCTGGCTTCCGTGCGATGTATGCCCGTAGGCGATGCGCAGATCACTTTTCGCCTTCGCGATCCACGCTGAAGGGATGCTTACCAGCGTGGTCGCTTGATGGTCCATCACAAGCGTGTTTGTCGGCCCTGGACGACCATCTGTCGTCGGCTCGGTTGCGTTCTTCTTGCACGAAGAGATGCCGACCGCCAGCATGAGAACCAGCGGCAGGTACAGGATTTTCGAAACAGAGTTCATCGTGGTCTCCGGCTCTTGATATTTTTTTAAACTGCTGAATCAGCGGATCAGTCGCTGTATCCCCCGTCACATCCACCTCCGGATTGCGGCATCTTGCTTTCTTCCCAAGTCTTCCGTTCTTTCCTTGAGTGCATCCA
>JBFYQI010000443.1:0-3003 GCA_041302875.1 Ignavibacteria bacterium | reverse complement strand
ATCCCGATCCTTGCTGTGACCGCGATGGCGGCCGGATGCGGCGTCACTGTCCGCGATGCCGCTGAATTGCGAAAGAAGGAATCAGATAGGATCGCGGCGCTCGTGGGCAATTTCCGGGCTTTGGGGGTGGATGTTGAGGAATATCCGGACGGTTTTGCATTTGAGCCGAAAAACGGATTAATTGGCTCGGAGATCGAGACGCATCATGATCATCGGATTGCGATGTCGTTCGGCGTTGCGGGCTTGGTGATCCCCGGTATTCAAATCAAGAATCCAGAGATCGCTTCGATCTCATTCCCTGGGTTCTGGAACGCTATCGGACGAGACAAGGAGTAGCACACAGTGGCAAGTGTTCGGCTTGAGAATGTTCAGAAGGTGTACGACAACGGCGTCGTAGCCGTGCATACATTATCGCTCGAGATCGCGGACAAGGAATTCGTGGTTCTCGTTGGTCCTTCGGGATGCGGAAAGACCACCACGCTTCGGATGATCGCGGGCTTGGAAGAGGTCAGTGCGGGGAGCATTTGGATCGACGGCCAGCGGGTCAATGACGTCGCACCGAAGGATCGTGACATTGCAATGGTCTTCCAGAACTATGCGCTATATCCTCACATGTCCGTGTATGAGAATATGGCGTTCGGTCTTAAACTCCGAAAATATCCGAAGAAAGAGATCGACGAACGTGTACGCGAAGCAGCAGCGATCCTTGGAATGGAAGCGTATCTTGACCGCAAGCCCAAGGCGCTTTCCGGCGGTCAGCGGCAGCGCGTTGCAGTCGGCCGAGCGATCGTCCGCAAGCCGAAGGTGTTTCTGTTCGACGAGCCGCTCAGCAACCTGGATGCCAAGCTTCGTGTGCAGATGCGGACGGAGATCTCGAAACTCCATCAGCGGCTTGGGGCGACGATGATCTATGTGACTCACGACCAAACGGAAGCAATGACCATGGCAGACCGCATCGTTCTGATGAAAGACGGCCACGTTCAACAGATCGACAGTCCGCTGGATATCTACAACAAGCCCGCAAACAAATTTGCGGCTGGCTTCATAGGCAGCCCAGCAATGAATTTCTTTGAAGGATCGCTTCTCCGGAAGCAAGGATTTTCGTTCGTCGAATCAGACGGGACTCTCTGTCTTAAATTGGACAAAGGAGTAACAAAACGTTTGGGAGGCCGGAGCGGGCAAAAGGTCGTTCTCGGTCTCCGTCCCGAGCATATCGAGATGACCGCCTCGAAGAAGTCCGGAAAAGCGCAAAACGGGGGAGCGATGGGGATCGTCGAAGTGGTGGAGCCGATGGGGAACGAGGTGTATGTCTACTTCAAGACGGCGGACGGGGGAAAGCAGTATGTTGCGCGTGTGCATCCGGACCAGGCGCCGAAGGTCGGGAATCGCGTGCATCTCTCAGCGGACGCAACGAAGGCGCATTTCTTTGACGTCGCAACGGAGCTTTCTTTGTAGAAGATATCGCTCCGCATTCGGTGTGGGGGGTGTTACAACGTGACGACCTGGTGTTTGAAACGGTCGATCACCAATTCGCCGTCGATCCAGCGAATGAATTCCAGCCCGTACTTGTTCAGGAAGTACACAATGTTCAGCGAGCGTTCCTGCAGCGCGCCTCCGGGGAAGAGCGCGCCTGCTGCACGCTCAACCTGTCGTAACGCCGCTTCATGTTGCCTCTTCTGAGCTGCGATCGCCTTCTCCTTCAGCACATTCAGATTCTGAACTGACTTGCCAACAGTCGTATCCAACGGTCCTAGGAGCGTTTGATCGAGCGCCTGCAAGGTCGGCCGGAGTTGACTGAGCACGCGTTCGAGGTCTTCTTGCGACGTTGCGAAGACAGCGTTCAGGTCGAGGTCCGAGATATGGACCGCAACCTGCTGCTTCAAGAGCTCTACATCTCGGAACAAATCGGCGAAGCGAAGCTGGAACCGGTGGATCGTCTTTTCGATCCGTTCTTCCAGGATCGTCATGCTTGCGCGCGGATAGATGATCGGCATGACGAGATCGAATTCGCGGTAGACAGGACCGAATTGCGCAAAGTACGCGACCTCCGCGGGGCCGGCGACGTAGGAAACAGTGGGGAAAAGAGCGTCCTGACAAATGGGACGGAGAACGACATTCGGGCTGAATTGCTCAGGGAATGTCTGCAGGAGCTGCAGCAGGTCGTCCTGACGGAAATGCTGCCGCACGCCTTTCAAGGTGAAGCCGTCAGAATGCGGTTCGATGGGATGCCGGCCTCCAGCATGCAGGAGGAATAGATTGATCGGGCGCGGCTTCACCTGCGCGTGGAACCGTTTCTCGAGCGCTTCGCTTTGGTCGATGACGAGCTGGCACGTCCGAGAGCCTGCCGTCAATTCGTGATGGAAGACCGGCGCAAGCATTTTCTTCGAGCGCGTGTCAGCGGGGTCGAAGAAGATGAGCCCGGAATCTTCCACGAGCACGTTGAACAGATGCACGAATGCTCGGTTGAAGGTCATCCCGCGTTGATACGCAGCGCGAAGCAATTCAAGCACCTTGGGCGTGAATTCCGTTGGCAGGAGCTGTCGCTCAAGTTCCGCAAACAGAGCATCAACCGATTCCGAGAGTTCCATCGAACCGACCGATCCCATGTTCTTTCCAGGAACGAATCCGGGAACGGCGTATCGGAGTGAGGCGAATTCGTTCGACGCGGAAAAGAAGGATACGCCGGTGATCTCTTCGACGTCATGATCCTCTCCTTCGAGCCAGAACACCGGCACGAATTCATACTCAGGAAAACGGGAAGCGAGCGAATGCGCCAGCTTGATCGCGGTCAGCGCCTTGTAGATCGTGTACAGCGGTCCGGTGAACAGTCCGACCTGCTGTCCGGTGACTACGGCGACACAATTGTCGTTGATGAGCTTGTCAATGTTTGCAAGTGTCCGCACGCCGCACTGGAAGTTGCGGTTCTGATCCTGAAGGATCTGCACGAGCGATGAACGGTCCAGCGTTCGTGCGGAGACCCGCTGCAGAACAGTGCGCCAATCC
>JBFYQI010000437.1:0-2750 GCA_041302875.1 Ignavibacteria bacterium | reverse complement strand
AGCACGGAGAGGACTTCGAATCCCACGTTGTGGCGGGAACCGACGTACTCCGCTCCCGGATTCCCGAGCCCAACGATGAGGAACATGGGAGATCCCGAAACAGGGGATTACTTCTTCTCCGCCTCTTCGGCGCCATCCTCGGGCTTCTTGCCCTTGGCAATGACTTCGGGTTCCGCCGGCGCGGCTTCCGCTCCCGGTACGACTGCAGCGGCTTCCGGTTCCTTCACCACGGTCGGCGGCACGACGGCGACCACGGTGCTGTTCTCGTTCGTCAACACCTTCACGTTCGGGATGGTCAGATCCTTGACGTGCACGGAGCGGTTGATCTCGAGCTCGGCGACGTTGATCTCAACATGGTCCGGAATGTTCTTCGGCAAGCAGCTGACCTCCAGGCGGTGCAGGATATGCTGAAGGATCCCGCCTTCGCGAACGCCCTTGGGTATGCCGCCCGTCAACATGACCGGAACGTTGATCGTCAACTCCTCATTCTCGCTGAGGCCGAACAGGTCGAAGTGGACCGGACGGTCGGTGACCGGGTCCAGCTGCACATCGCGCAGGATGCACATGTGCGACGTACCGTCGCTCAGCTTCAGGTTGATGACGTGTGTGGCGGAGGTCGTGTAGAGCGGCTTGAGGGTTGGTTCTGGCATCGCGACGGGGATGTTCGCCTGGCCGTGACCGTAGTAAATGCCGGGGATCATTCCGCTGCGACGCAGGCCAGCTGCCTTCTTGCCGACTTCCGTTCGGACTTCTGCCGTGATGGTGATTTCAGACATCGTATGGCTCCTTGTTACGTCTTATCCTTGTCTACATCAAACAGTGAACTGATCGATTCGTTGTTATGCGTTCGGATGATCGCCTCAGCAAACAGATGCGCAGCCGTGCGCACGTGGATCTTCGGGCTCTGTGCACGCAAGGGGAGGCTATCGGTGACCCAAATCTGCGTCAATTCCGACTCGTCCAATCGCTTGATCGCCGCTCCCGAGAGGATCGGATGCGTGCACGCACCGTACACTTCCTTCGCGCCATTCGCTTTCAGCGCATGAATCGCGTTCACAAATGTTCCGCCGGTATCGATCAGATCGTCGACGATGAGGATGTTCTTGCCTTCCACCTCGCCGATAATATTCATGACCTCCGCTTCGTTCGGCTTCGGACGACGCTTGTCGATGACGACGAGGTCGGCGCCCAGTCGCTTGGCGTAGGACCTGGCCATCTTGATCCCGCCGACGTCCGGAGAGGCGACAGCGAGATTCGGGATCTCCATCTTGCGGATATAATCCGTGAAGATCGCCGAGGAATACAGGTGATCCATCGGAATGTCAAAGAAACCCTGGATCTGCGCCGCATGCAGGTCCATCGTGATCACCCGGTCGGAGCCGGCTTTCGTCAGAAGATTGGCGACGAGTTTCGCGGTGATCGCAACACGCGGCTGGTCTTTGCGGTCCTGGCGCGCGTATCCGAAATAGGGAATGACGGCCGTGACGCGCTTTGCCGACGAGCGCTTTGCGGCATCCAGCAGGATCAACAGTTCAAGCAGGTTATCTGCCGGCGGCTGTGTCGACTGGATGATGAAAACATCGGCTCCACGGATGTTCTCGCTGTACTTGACCCAGATCTCTCCGTCGCTGAAGTTCTGAATCTCCGTCTTTCCGAGGGAGACGTTTGCAACTTCGCAAATCCTCTCAGCAAGCTGGCGATTCGAACGGCCGGAGAAGATCTTAAGTTCGCTCATCGCGTATGTCCCTCTTGGTGACGGAGGAATATTTGATTACGTGATTGCCTGCCTGTCCCCCGACTTATGTGGGGGATTCGAACCAGGGAATGTCCCGTCGCTTAGCGACGGGATGCCTTAGCACTTGATCACTGGCCCAGGAGACGGTGAAAGGATGAATTCCCCTTCATCGCCTTCAGCTGCGATTCGCGCGCCACGGCCGCAGTACGAGAGCGATAATGCTCAAGGCGGACGAGTGCGAACGGACGGCGGGATTTGGTCGACGGCACCCGACCTTCGTTGTGCCGCTGAAGCCGATCTTCAATGTCGCTTGTCTGACCGATGTAATACCCTCCGTCAACGCGGCTTTGCAGAATATAAACAAAGAACATGATCCCAAACTCCCCCAAGTTGAGAATCGAGTATGATGCAATTGCTGGGGTGCCTGGATTCGAACCAGGGAATGTCCCGTCGCACAGCGACGGGATGCCTTACCACTTGGCTACACTCCGATCAGTTTTCTAAAAGTCCTATTCGCCTTGAGTCGTTTCAATGCTGCTTCGCGCCGCACCGCCTCCGAGCGTGACTCAAACAATACCACATGTACCACTGTGAATGGACGACGAGACTTCGTCGACCGGACTCTACCTTGATTGTGCCGTTTGAGTCGCTCCTCAAGGTCACTCGTTTGACCAACTGTGCTGGGGTGCCTGGATTCGAACCAGGGAATGTCGGCTCCAAAGGCCGATGCCTTACCACTTGGCTACACCCCAATGATGTCAAAGAAGAACAACCCGAACCAGGGAATGTCCCGTCGCACAGCGACGGGATGCCTTACCACTTGGCTACACCCCAATGATGTCAAAGAAGAACAAATCGAACCAGGGAATGTCCCGTCGCACAGCGACGGGATGCCTTACCACTTGGCTACACCCCAAGGAAAGTCAAAAAGGGAAAATGGGGTAGCGGGGAAAGTGAAGATTGCAGAGCAATGCCCGCTGCCGAACAAAAAAATTCCCAATTCCGTAAAAGAATT